>JAVYIN010000008.1 GCA_035968315.1 Nitrospira sp. | reverse complement strand
CACCGCGTTCCTGTATCCGAATCCGGACGACGTCGCCGCCTACTTCCAGGCGGCGCACCTGCCCACCTGGATGTTCGAGGGGATCGTCCTCCTGGCCACGATCCTGACGGTGGGCAGCTGGGGCTACCTCTACATGCGGGCTCATGGCCAGACGATGTGGGTCCCTGGATGGGTCAAGGGCCTGCGGTTTCGTCTGTATGTCGTCTTCATGAACCGGCTGTATATGGATGAGCTCTATCAGGCGCTGGGCAGAGGCGTGATGCGCGTCGTCCATAAAATCGACAAGCGCGATGTGAGGTGGTCGGAGTGATCACCCCGATGGCCGCCCCATGGCTCGTCGCGGCGGTGCCCATCCTGGGCGCCCTGCTGGGCTTCGCCGTCTGGTCCCGGCCGGAGAAGCTGAAGACCTGGTCGGTCAGCGTCACCCTGGTGAGTCTGCTGGCCGTGGCCGCGAGCTTCACTCAGTTGAGAGGATCGACGGAAGGGCTGCTCTTCGTCGTGCTCCTCCCGCTGGCCGCCTGCGTGTCGCTCCTGGGCCAGCCCGTTCATAAGGAACATCGGCTGGCCTGGATCATGACGCTGGTGTCGCTGGGCTTGGGCCTGGGCATTCTGACCAGCCCGTCCTCCATCGGCCAGATCGCGCTCCCGCTGCTCCTGGGTCTCATCACGTTCCTCCTGTACTGGCATCACGATCCGTTCTGGGGGCCCTCATGGCTGGGCATCGGCACCTACGGACTGGGGACGCTGTGCGCGGGGATCGCGGCCGTGACCGACTCGCCCCTGCCGTCGCTGCTGGCCTGCGCCATTCTGCTGCCGCTGTTCCCGCTCCACCATGGGTACGTGGCCGCGCTCACGCGGCTACCCGGCAGCCTGCCTCCGTTTACCGTGCTGCTGCTCCCCGCGATCGGGCTGCATCGGATTGCCACGATCGTCCAGAATTTCCCCGATGCCGCAGCCTCGGCCCTGATCGCGCTGGCCTTGGCGGGCGCCGTGTATGCCACCATCAAAGCGCTGGCCCAGTCGCGCGTGCGGCTGCTCCTGGCCTATGGCAGCCTGGCGTTCTTCTCCATCCTCTGGTGGTTTGTGGCGGCGGCGCGAACCGTCAGGCCGCAGGCCGCGGTCTTCCTGGGCAGCGTGGCGCTTGTCACGGGCGGACTGCTGCTCGCCTGGCAGGTGATCCGGACGCGCTACGGAGATGACGTGGACCCGCGGGCCATCAGCGGCCTGGCGGCACGGATGCCGCAGTTTGCCGTGTTGATTTCGCTCCTGGCCCTGGCGGCAATGGGGCTGCCGCCCTTCGGCGTCTTCGCCGGCTTCATGGGATTGCTCTTGACCACCTCCCTGACGCTCTCGGTCGCCCCGCTCGTCATCGCCCTCACGTGGCTGGCGGCCTCCTGGTATATCCTCGATCTGGTGCAACGGCTGCTCTTCGGCCGCAAGCGCCCCGATCTCCGCTATGAAGATGTGCAACGGTCCGAATTCGCCTCGCTGCTGCTGGTGGTGCTGATCATGGTCGCGCTGGGCCTCGCGCCGACCAATCTGTTCGGAGGCGCCGCGCAACCGGCGCGTGCCGGCGTCCTGGTGGAATCCAACGCATGGACCCGATAACCTCGTCCGCCGATATGGAAACCAGACGCATGGAGCTCCGGGGCGTGATCCGCCTCGCCAGCGAGGTCGTCGCCCAATATTGGCCGATGCGGACCTTCGTCCATCACAATCCACTCCACAGCCTCGAATATCTGCCGTTCGAAGAAACCGTCAGGCGCGGCAAACAATTCCTCGGGGGAGAGGGCTATCTCCCCAGCCAGCTCTATCGCCACTATCTCCGCTCCGGCCGGATTCAATCCCGCCATATCGACATGGCGGTGGCGCCCCTGGCCCGCCATGACTCCGTCACCATCGGCTTGCATCGCGTCTCCCATGGCGAAGTGCTCCGCGCCTGTCTGGCCGAAGGCCTCTGCACCCCGGTCGAGGAACCGCTGGATGCGCGATGGGAGCACGATCCCTATCACCAGCTCGATGTCTCGATCGCCGACCGGCTGGAGTCGGTGCTGCCCAACCCGGATGTGGAGGAGCGCGTGCGCAGCGTGGTCCAGGCCGACCAGGCCGCGCTCGGCCGGTGGCTCACGCTCTCGCACTGGTGCGATCAGGTGCTCGGCACCACCATCGTCGATCAGATCAACCGCGAGCTGATCAAGTGGTGCGAGGCCTTCCTGGACGAAGGGCACGCCACCTGGGCCATGCCGGGGCGGGAGCAGGGATTCTACCTGGCCTGGAAAGCCCTCGCCGCCCGCGAATGGTCGCCCCTCGGCATTCCCGACAGCAGAGGGAAGATCGCCCGCCTGCCCGACTATCCCGAAGATGCCTTGCTGGAAAGCCTGGATGCCCTCGGCATTCCGGCGGCGCTGCGGCAGGATTATCTCGCCTTGCAGCTCACGGCGCTCCCGGGCTGGTCCGGGTTCATTAAATGGCGCGCGGAAGAGCGCGACTACGAGTGGCAGCGGGCCTATCCCGTGGGGGTGGTGAAGTATCTCGCGATCCGCCTCTGGTATGTGCGCGAACTGGTGCAGCAGGCCTGCCGCGAAGAACTCGGCATCGACGGCACCTACGAGGCCGTGACCGGCTATCTGCGCCAGCGTTCCCAGGAATATTTTCTGCGCCGGGAACGGATCGCCGGCCGGCTCCCCGCCATCTATGCGGAGGAAGTCGACCGGCTGCGGCATCAGAAGAAAAACGGCTGGGAGGGATTGTTCCAGCGCTACCGGTCGGACGTCGTGCCGCGCCAGGTCCGTGTCGCCCGTCATGGCGCCGCCAAGCAGTTGCGCGCGCTCGCGCTGGCCCTCCAGCTCAATCCCGCCACGCTGCTGACCACGGCCCCGGCCGAGCTGATCCGCCTCGCCGACTGGATGAAGGCCTTCCCCGAATCGGACCATGGACCGGTCTGGCTCAAAGCCTTCGAAGCCGGGTACCAGGAGCGGCTCCTCGGCGCGCTCGCGCGCTCGCGGGTAGCCCACTCGGAGACCGGCGGCGAACCGGCCTCCACCCGGCCGCATTCCCAATCGGTCTTCTGCATCGATGTCCGCTCCGAACCGTTCCGGCGGCATCTCGAATCCAGCGGCGCGAACGAGACCTACGGGTTCGCCGGCTTCTTTGCCGCCTTCATCCGCTATCGCGCCTGGGGGCGGGACCACGACACGGAACAGTTCCCCGTCATCATGCGCGCCAAAAACGAGGTGCGCGAGATTCCCCGCAGCTATCTGGACCATGTCGTCCCGAAACATGAGGCCCGGACCAGAATGGTCCATGCCGGGCACACGCTGCTGCACGATTTGAAAGAAAACGTCGTGACGCCCTACGTCATGGTGGAATCGCTGGGCTGGTTCTACGGATTGCCCATCGTCGGGAAAACCCTCCTGCCCGCGCTCTACCGGCGCTGGACCGCCTGGCTGCGCCGCCTCTTCGTGCCGTCGATCGCCACGACGCTGACCGTGGACAAGCTGGCGCCGGCCGAGACCGCCGAGATGTTGGCGGCCGAGCAGCAGGCGACCGTGCGGCAGGCGTTGCAAGAACGGACCGGCCTGCGCAGCTCCCAGATCACCCCGGCCCTGGTCGAGGCCTTGCGGCAACGGGCGTTGAGCGGCGACGGGGAACCGGACGCAGCCCTCGTGTCCGCCGCCACCCACGCCGGGCTGACCACGGACGAGCTCAACCGCTTCGTGACGACCTTGCGGCAGCGCTACGAGATCAATCAACGGGCCACCTCCCGGCAAAAGGAACGGATCACCCGCACCGGCTTTACGATCGACGAACAGGTCCTGACGGTGGATACGGCCTTGCGGCTGATGGGCCTCACCCATCATTTCGCCCGCCTCGTCCTGATCTGCGCGCACGGCAGCACGTCGGAGAACAATCCGTTTGAATCCGCGCTGGACTGCGGCGCCTGCGGCGGCAACGAAGGCAAGCCCAACGCCCGGGTGCTCGCCATGATGGCCAACAATCCGAAAGTCCGTGAGCGCCTGGCGAAAACCGGCCTCGTGATTCCGTCCGACACCCACTTCCTGGCCGGCCAGGTCGATACCACCACCGACGACGTGCAGCTGTTCGACTTGGAGGATGTGCCGCCGACCCACCGCGCGGATATCGCCCGGCTGATGCAAGATCTCAAGGAAGCCTCCCGGCTTACGAGCCTGGAACGCTGCGCGCGCTTTCCCGATCTCAACGAACCGCTGCCGGCATCCGAATCGATCGCGCATGTCCGGCAGCGAAGCCTGGACTGGAGCCAGGTGCGGCCGGAGTGGGGCCTGTCGAGCAACACGTCCATCGTCATCGGCCGGCGGGACCTGACCAAGGGGATCGATCTGGGCGGGCGGGTCTTTTTGCAATCGTACGACTATCGCGAAGATCCGAGCGGCCGCCTCCTCGAAGTGCTGATGACCGGGCCCCAGGTCGTGGCCCAGTGGATCAACATGGAACACTATTTTTCCACGGTGGATAATGAGGTCTACGGCAGCGGGAGCAAGATCTACCATAACGTCGTCGGCCGCTTCGGCATCATGTCCGGCCCCTGGAGCGACCTCCGGCTCGGCCTCGCGCTGCAAACGGTCATGAACGGCGATGTGCCGTACCATGAGCCGATGCGGCTTCTGTCCGTGATCGAAGCGCCGCGCGAACGGATCGTCAAGCTGATCGCGCGCCATGAGGTGCTGAAGCAGTTCTATCATAACGAGTGGGTCCACCTGGTCGCGCTGGAACCGGAAGACGGCGTCTTCTATCGGTACCGCCCGACCGGCGAGTGGATCAAAGTCGATTGAGGATTCTGGTTGGAGTCTGGACATCTCTACGGAGGCCGTTACTAAGGAAGGAGCTGAACTGTGGGCGCATTAACACTGCATCCGATGAAGGAAATCCGGGTGATCGTGGCGGGGGAACATCGGGCCTTTGTGACGGAGCTGCTGGACCGGGTCAAAGCGACGGGGTACACCATCATCGGCAACGTGTCGGGCAAGGGGCACCACGGAGTGCGCGAAGCGCATTTCATGTTCAGCGAACAGGAAAGCCTGGAGATGATCATGACCGTCGTGCCGGAGGAAAAGGTCGAGCCGATCCTGGCGGGATTGCGGCCCCTGTTCGACCGCTATTCCGGAGTCATGTTCGTGACCGATGTTGCGGTCAGCCGGCAGGAGTATTTCGGCAAGACGGCAACCTAGCGTCGCGGGGCCTGGGGCGGGGCCCAGGCCCCGCTGCCACGCACTTGTCTTCCACGCCAAGACTTGTCTAAAATGGCCCCTCTTAACGGATCTTGCAGGATGTTCAAAAAAGCCGTCCAGCGAGGCCGCAACGAGCGAGAGGCCGAGGCGTACTGCTCAGTACGTTGAGGCGTTGAGCGATGCGAGAACAAAGCTGGCGGGTTTTTTCAACATCCTGCCTGGGAGAATGGCATGAAGGGCTTAAGGTTCGAACGGATTGGGCGGGAACGGTATTACAACGTCGTGTTTCACATCGGGAGCACCTACATCCCGGTGAGCGACGACACGGTCGAAGAACTCAAGACCCAAAGCCTGCTGCCGGCCGAACGTTTTCTCGATCTCCTCGTCGACCGCGTCGGCTATTCTTCCTATCTCAAAGACCAAATCCGCACCGAGCTGAAATCCACCGGCGACCCAGTCACGCAGATTACGGTCCTGCAAGGCGCGATCCGCGAACTGTAATCGGCCGCTGAAACTTCCCGACGGTCTCACCCGCCCAACCCCCGATGTGCCGAGACGCATCGTTCCCCGAGCTTCGTTCTCGTGCGCGGGCCTCCCTGCTGACGGAAATGAGCCGCCTGTCGATGCATCCCATACTCTTCTCGCTATCCAAACTCCTTGCCGGTTGCCGTTGCGAAATGTCGTGTCAGCTTCAATCTACAACGGTATGATGAGCCTACTGACACTGTGACCGTAAGTGAACCCGGGAGGCGATGATGAAACGCGTTCTGCTCTCGATGCTGATGCTTGTGGGGTTGGTGGGAATTTTCACCTCAGCCTCGGGCGGGCCGCTGCGAGACTGGATCGAGGAGCGGCGCGACAGTCGGCGCGCGGCCACGCCACCCAACGAGGCCTCCGAACTGGAGACCGACGATCGCTCCACGACCAATGTGCCACTCCCAGCGGGGGCACGGTTCGAGGGCGATCTTTCCTACGGCACCGATCCTCAGCAGCGTCTGGATGTGTATCTCCCCGCCCAAGCCAAGGGGGCGCCGATCCTCTTCATGGTCCACGGCGGCGCCTGGATGCTGGGCGACAAGGGAGCCTCGAATTTCGTGTCGAACAAAGTCGCGCACTGGTTGCCCAAGGGCTATCTCCTCGTCTCGACAAACTACCGCATGTCGAAGCATCCCAACCCGCTCGACCAGGCCGACGACATCGCCCATGCCCTGGCCTTCGTGCAGGCCAAGGCCCCCTCGTGGGGAGGCGATCCCACTAAGGTGGTGCTACTGGGGCATTCAGCCGGGGCCCATCTGGTATCCCTGCTGGCAGCGGACCCACGCATCGTCACAAAACAGGGCGGCACCCCAGGACTCGGAACGATCGTACTCGACAGCGCCGCCTACGACCTCGTCGAGATCATGCAGGGCAAGCACCATCGTATGTATGATCGGGCGTTCGGCAAGGACCGTGCGTTCTGGACTGACGGATCACCCTACCACCGTCTGACCACCGCACCGGCGCCGATGCTGCTGGTCTGCTCCACCCGCCGTGATGACGCCTGCCCGCAAGCCCAGCCATTTGCGTCGAAGGTGGTCAACTTAGGCGGGCGAGCCGTGGTGCTGCCGGTGGATATGAAGCACGGTGAGATCAACAAAGAACTGGGCCTCCCCAGCGACTACACCAATACCGTCGAAACGTTCATGCGCTCGCTAGGATTACCTTAATCGGCTACTGAAAACTTCCCTCCAGCTACGTTCTCATTCATTTGTCCACAAAATCTGCGTCCCCAAACCTTCGAGATTCCAGCCTGCCAAACTAGAAGTCCTGGGTTCATGAATCAGACGGTCAATGGCCATTTTGCGACCGTCGGTATCCGGCCAAGAGTGGAAGTTCGACGCCGAGATCGCACAGCCATAAAGCGGTCCTCAGCCCGGTCGCATTAACGTTCATCGTGAGCGGCCGGCCGCTCTGGGCCGGTCCGCTCGACGATGTTGTTAGCCAGCCTCATGTTTCGTCGACTAATTTCGGCGACTTGTCACTCGCTTCCTCGAGAAGTAGTCCAGGATGCTCAGCATGGAGTTGTGACATTAGTCCATAGTGAAAAGTCGGATAGATCGTAACCGATGCGGTTTGAATCAAGGAAGACAGATACTCTAGGAACATTAGGATCGCCACTGGTCCTTTCGCTGAGCCACCAGCGCCAGCGTAGAGGCAATGGCGCAACACGAAAATTGCGTCAACCTCACTGGCGTGAGCGCGGACCGTGTCCAGATCGCTCCACCCTTCAAACCCGATGCAAATAAACGGAACACCGCCCTTCTTTTCTTTCACTGCGTCAGCGGGTGAGTCAAGCGGAGTTACCGCACGGCCTGGGTATAGATTTTGGAGCAACGCCAACTTTTCTTCACGAGAATACTTGCGCTCGAGAACACTAAGCTCGCGGACGGATTTGCGCTTCGTCACTACTTCTTCCCATTGATTTGAAATATTTGACTTCACTTCTATTGCGGCAGCGACGCCCTCAGCGAGGTAAAGGCGAGGACCGCCGATGACTGCAGGAAAACTAAAGAGCGCGGGCGCTTCAACGATAATGTCTACCTGGCCCGAAACACGGTGGCGGACATCTGTGATATCCCCAGACCCAAATCGTACCGTTGGCGGGAAGACCTGGGCGAGAAAGCTTGAAACGAAAAGCTCGCGCTCGGCACCCCGGCTGGCGGTACTCATTGTTGAGCCGGCATCGAATAGGGCCATCAGAGCTTGCTGCAGGCTCATTAGGCGCTTAGCGATGAGCGGGTGACATCGATCTTCCGGGTTCGTCATGATGGATGCACAGCACCAGGCTGGCTAACAGTGTTTAGACGGATCCGCGTAAGAGCTGGATCAGACCATTTCTGTCCGTATGACACGCCACTACTGTTCGTGAAGAATACGTCATGCTCGTTGTTGTTTCAATGAGTTGCGATGGTGGGACCATTTATCACGGGTTCTTATGCGGATCGGCGTTAGCCCCCCTTCTGCTAGAGGTCGGTCATGAACTTCCGCTTTGGGTCGAGGACTGCCATCGGCCATGAGCGGTCACCGAAGCCCGAGAAAACCCGCATTTGAACTGATCGGGTACTTGCGGAATATACTCGTTCAGGTATAATCGGGGTATGGCTCCTACCGAAAGGCCTCTCGAATGGATAGGCAGTAGCTACAAAGATCTGATGGCATTACCCGCCGCCGTCAGGCGATTCTTCGGGTACGCTCTTTCGCTTGCTCAAGCCGGTGATCAACACGATGCGGCGAAGGTGCTCACGGGTTTTGGCAGCGCCGGAGTGCTTGAGGTTGTCGAATACGATAGGAGCGGCACCTATCGTGCTGTATATACCGTGAAGTTCGAAGAAGCGGTCTTTGTTCTGCATTGCTTCCAAAAAAAGAGTAAGCGTGGCATCGCAACGCCGAAAGAGGATAGAGCCATCATTCACGCCAGGCTCAAAGTGGCCGAGGCGCTTGCAAAGGATCTACGACATGAAAAAACGAGTCATTGATGGAGTCGAAGTGCAACGCAGTTCTGGCAATGTCTTCGCTGACTTGGGCCTGCCCGATGCCGACAAGCTCAAGATCAAGACAGGGTTGGTGATTGAGATCAGGAAGGCCATTCGCCAGCAAGGGCTGACCCAGCACGAAGCAGCAACGCGCATGGGGATCACCCAACCCAAGGTCTCTGGCATGATGCGTGGCGACTTCTCCAACCTATCCGAACGCAAACTGATGGATTGCCTGAATCGGCTCGGCTATGACATCGAAATCAAGGTAAAGCCCGCTTCCAAATCTGTCGGGCATTTGATGCTAGCAATCGCGTAACGACGCCTGCCCGCAAGCCCAGCCATTTGCATCGAAGGTGGGCGAGCCGTGGTGCTGCCGGTGGAGATGAAGCACGGAGAGATCAACAAAGAGCTGGGCCTCCCCAGCGACTACACCACCACTGTCGAAAGTTTCATGCACTCGCTCGGACTGCCCTAATCGGCTGCTGAAAATTCCCCCCGGTCTCGCTCTCGATGCAGTTGTTAGCTCCCATGTATGTTGGATTTGCCAAGATTACACTCTGAGCAAAGGGTCTGCAAATTTTCCAAAACCGTTGCTCCACATTTGCTCCACGGAACTATGTGGTCTATATGAAGTTCGACACCCTGAGATAGCGCTGGGCTTGCTCCGCAAGCGCAGCAAGTGAATCTGTCTCGCTGCAAGACATGCCACCGAAGTCGAAGTGATGGGTCGCGTCCTGTCTTTGTTTGGCTTCTGCCTTTTTCTGACACTGTTGGTGCTTCGGTGCCTCCAGCGTTTGCATACTCCACGAAAGCTCCTAAGGCCGCAGTCCATGAACCAAATCGTCTATTATAAGGAGTTTGCGAAACTTGTGACGGTGGCTTTGCAAGCTCACTCCGTCGTGGTTGTCGACCGTAGTGTTGCCAGAGCGTCAGAATATTCTCGAATAAACGATCATCGGAGAGATTGACTTCATTTGAGAGATGAAGACCGGCTTTGAGCAGCGCGTTGTTCCAAGTGCCAAAGCGTCTCGCAACAGTGGTATCTTCATATTGGCCATGTTCGCGGTATTTCGTCATGGATATGGTCGAAGAACCAAGCATTTCGCAAACCCGCCTCAAGTCATCGAGAAGCTCAGCATCACCAACTGGCTGCCCTGAAACACGGGTAAGTTTGAAATTCCCTGATGTCATTGCTCCCCCACACATCAAAAGGGTCCGCGATCTTTTCGTTCGACCGCGCGCATTGAGCGAGCACCGACCATGATGTAGAAATCCGATGGTTCCTGCGTGCGCGCTCGGCGAGCGAGGAACGAAGAGAGCGCGGGCCCTAATCCGGCACTTGGCCTTCTTGAAACAACTGATTCATGAGCGCGTTGCGCATTTCGGGATCACGGTAGTACTTCACCGCCTTGGAGTAGTTTTCCATCGCGCTCTGGCGCTTGCCGCGGATGGCGTAGAGTTCGGCGATGCCGTGGTAGGCGCGGGGATCTTCTTCGTTGCACTTCAGGGCGCGGCTGAACATTTCTTGCGCGTCCTGGAATTTCTGCTTCCTGAGCGCGAGCCAGCCCAGCGCCGAGTGCGCGGGTCCGAAATCGGGGTTGGCCTCCAGCGCCTCGCGATAGGATCGATCCGCCAGATCTAAGCGCCCGCGCGTTTCGTACAACCCGCCCAATGCGAAGTGGACTTCGGCGTCTTTCGGATTCAGCTTCAGCGCCGTCTTGTACGACTGCACGGCCGCTTCCATCTTGCCTTGCTCCGCGAGAGCGCAGGCGAGGTTGGCGTGGGCGACGTGATCCTCGGGGTTGAGCTTGATGACTTCGCGGTATTGCGGGATGGCCATTTCGAGGCGGCCCTGCTCCTGATAGGCCACGCCGAGGTTCGTGCGGGCCGGCGCGTAGCCGGGCGCGAGGCGGACGGCTTCGCGATATTCCTTGATCGCCATTTCCAGATGGTTGGCCCGCTCGTGGATCTGGGCGAGGAAGTAATGCGGATAGGCCGACTCGGGCGCCAGCCGCACGGCTTCTTTGTACGACTTCATGGATTGTTCCGACTCGCCGGACTGGGCGAGGAACAGGCCCATGACGAGATGGGCGTGGGCGTTCTCCTGCTGCTGGCCGACGAACCCTTCCACCCATGTTCTGACTTCCGCAATGTCGTCGGCTTCTTGCAGGCAGCGGGCATGGGTCTGCCAGGCGTCGGCGAACTGGCCGCGGATGAGGTAGACGACGTTGAACACGAAATGCGGGCGGGGATCTTTTTCGACCCCTGCCGGGAGATGGCGGGCCCAGGCGCGGGCTTCCGATTCGGCCAGGTCCCACTGTCCGTCGAGGAGGGCCGCTTCACATTGTGCTTGATGGTCAGACATAGGGCGAGCCGGTACTCAGTTATCTGGTGAGGGTGTCTTCGATGTCGGGCGATGTGGCTTGGATGCGGTCGCCCAGCGCGGGGTAGCGCGCCGCGAGTTTGTGTTTCATGAGCCAGGCGATGGTGCGATAGGACCAATGGCCTTTGACGCCGGAGCGCAGCTTGGCGATGTATTCGGCCTCGGCATAGTCCATCTTGAAGAGGCAGCGGACCTTGAAGCCAAAGGGCGTGGCGTAGAGCGAACCCTCGGCGCTGGTTTTCTTCAACTGCTCGATGTCGCTGCGCACGGCGTTCATGGCCTGCCGGTATTCCTGATCCAGCCCCGCCTGCACGAGCGGCGGCGGCACGTCATAGCCATGGAGAGTCGTGAAGTTCTGCTGGATCTGCTGGCAGCGCCGGTGCCGGTGCATATCGCGCCAGCCGCCGATGTCCATCAAAATGTCGAAGGTAAAGGCGTAGCCGCTGCGGAACTCCTTGATGAGTTCGTCGTAGGGGCCGCGCTTGCTCATGGCAACGTCGATGGTCTCCTGCTTCTGCTTCTGCGACCAGTTCCGCACCACGGCGAGGATACTGCGATAGGGCGCGTGGGAAACGCGATAGAGCAGCGTGGCCACGATCTCGTCCATGGGATCGTGCGGCTCGATCAGATCGACCGGTTCTTGCTCGCCCCAGTTCGCCGGTTGGTCCAGGCCCGTGCCCTTCAAGGCTTCTTTGGCATAGCGGGCGAGATCCTGATAGACGGAGACTTGATAGTCGTTCGGCTTGGCATGGCGCGCGAGCGTCGGCGCGAGCGGTTCGCTGAGCCCGGCGCCCTGGCCGCTGAGTTCGCCCCAGAGATTCACCGGCGCGCGCTGGCAGGCCTCTTTCAGATCCTCCCCGATGAGGCGCAGCTCGGGCATCTGTGAGGACAAGAGTCTGGTGATCTGCTTCTCCAGCGTGCGGATGCTCACGACCTGCCCGACGTTCGTCCGTGCGGCCAGCGGCAACAGATAGCGCGTGACGTCGAAGGCGCGGGCGGCGATGGTCCGCTGATAGTCCGCCGGTTTCATGGACTCGGGACGCGGCTCCCGTTCGGTGAGAAACTGGGTCAGCGGCTGGTGCAAGAGCTTGTAGACTTCTGAAAGGCTGCGCAGTATGCCTTCATAGGTGCCTTCGGTTTCCGATCCGCGCAGGGAATCCGGAATGTACCAGGAGCCGGAGGCGAAGTTTTGGTAGCGGCTGGATTTCGCCTGCCCGTCCCAGAGGGGTTCGTCTTCGAGGCGGATGGCCGCCAGTTCGGAGATGCCTTCAAAACAGATGATGACATGACCGAGGTCGGCGATCGACGCGTGGCCGTAGTCGAAATAGAACTGGTCCCAGAATTTTTCCGACGAGTGGCCGTGGACCCACCGGATGCTGCTCTCGATGGAATCGGGCGAGCGGCTGTAGCGCGCCAGGGCGTAGGCGGATTTCTCCGGCGGCATGGGGGCCAGGGCGATGACGCGACGGCTGGATTGATCCTGATTCATGCGTTGATCTAGGCCCCGGTTCATCGGGCTGTCTTGGACGACAGGCCCCGGTTCGGTGACGACATCCGCGAGGGCCGAACTATACCCCCCGTGTGGGCGAGGCGCAAGCTCCGATCCGTTGACTTGCCGCGGAATGCGCCGTTATAGTCCGTCCCCATTGGCGAGGGGCCAGAGGCACGAGGCAAGAGGAGATCTTGCCCCACGCTTCGCAACCTCTCACCTTGTGCGGAGCACAGCATGATGATCAAGGGCATCAAGGGCGTCAAAGATCTGCTTCCCGAGGAATCGCCGCGCTGGCGGTTCATCGAGGACAAGGCCCGGCATTGGGCCACGACCTTCGGGTTTCAGGAAATCCGCGTCCCGATTTTCGAAGTGACGACGCTGTTTGCCCGGAGTATCGGCGCCTCGACGGACATCGTCGAAAAAGAAATGTACACGTTCCAGGACCGGGACGGGACGTCGCTGACGCTCCGGCCGGAGGGCACGGCCGGCACGGTCCGGGCCTATATCGAACACAATCGCGCGGCGGATCCCCTGCCCCAGAAATATTTTTACTTTGGTCCGATGTTCCGCCATGAGCGGCCGCAAGCCGGCCGGCTGCGGCAGTTCCACCAATTCGGCGTGGAATCCTTCGGCATGGCCGACCCGCGCGCCGACGTCGAAACGATCGCGCTCCTCTGGCAACTCCTGTCGGATCTCACGCTTCCGGCCCTGACCCTGGAAATTAACAACCTGGGCTATACCAGCGACCGCGAGGCCTACCGGCCCACGCTGGTCGCCTACCTTCGGCCATTGGTGGATAAACTCTGCGTGAATTGCCAGCGGCGGATCGACACGAATCCCTTGCGGGTGTTGGACTGCAAGGTGCCGGACTGTAAGGCCGCCACGGAAGCGGCGCCGAAACTGGCCGAATCGATGTCGGACAAGGCCCGTACCTATTTTGACGCGGTGTTGAAAGGGCTCGACACCCTGGGCATCCCCTATCATCTCAATCATCGGCTGGTTCGCGGGCTGGATTACTATTGTCTGACGACGTTTGAGGTGACCACGACGAGCCTCGGCGCCCAAAACGCAGTTGGAGCTGGCGGACGGTATGACGGGCTCGTTGAAACGCTCGGTGGGCCTCCGACTCCGGCCGTCGGGTTCGCTGTCGGCATCGAACGAGTCACGATGATGCTCCCGGAGAGTCAGACTCCGCCACCGGCTGGAGATATGACCGTCTACGTGGCAGGATTCGGCGATCAGGGGGCTCCGATCGGTTTTACTGTGTTACAAGATCTTCGCCGGGCCGGTATCCGGGCCGTCGTCGATTTCCGATCCAATACTCTGAAAGCCCATCTTCGCCAGGCTGATCGTTTGAAGTGCCGTTATACCCTCATGATCGGCGATGATGAAGTGACGAAGGGATTGGCGCTTCTACGAAATATGGAGACGAAGGGGCAATCCGACGTCCCTCTGTCGGCTGTGGTCGCTTCAATCAAGCCGCTGATATTTCCCTCATAAGTGACTGTTTTTGCGGTTGACTTTCCTCTCGAAAGTTCGTACGCTCTCGCCTGTGTGTAATTTTCTAAGTGTTTGATTAATTTATATAAATATCTGTGGATTTCCTATGAGCAATCGGAAGCTTGGATTGCTGCTTTCTGTCCCGCCGACACATGCCAGTGTCGATACGGTTTATCACCTGTCTCAGGCTGCTCTCCGCCGGAATGATGAGGTATATCTGTACCTCATCGATGAAGGCGTAAAGAACATTCGCGATGCCCGTTATGAAGAATTGGCTGCTCGCGGCGTGAAGCTCTTTGCCTGTGCTTATGGATGCCAGCAACATCATGTCCCGACAGACGGCATATCGGACAAAATCTCTTTATGCGGGCTCGTCGTGCTTTCCGGCATCATCGATGCGTGCGATCAGTTTCTCGCATTCACCTAACTCTCGTTGAGACTTCCGTTATGGCAAAAAAAGTGGCTGTGGTGATTCGAGAAGACCCCCGACAGACTCATCGTCCGGTAGAAGCCTTGCGGATTGCCCTGGGTCTTGTAGCTGGGACCCATGAAACGACGGTCGTGTTGCTGCACGATGCCGTGCGCCTCTTATCCGAAGATCTTGATGATGTCGTGGATGCCGATATTCTGGAAAAATATCTTCCTTCTATTGAGCATCTCGAAATCCCCTTTATTCTTCAATCTGATACAGATCGATCACTGGTGCAATCACAGTTTTCTGCCCGATATGAGACTTCCGAGGCTATTCGAGCGTTTCTCGAATCTGTCGATCGCACACTGGTTTTTTAGCGGTTTGGGGGATTGGATATGACTTCAGCTCTTTATGTTGTGAGATGTCCCCTTCAGACTGTTGAACCGAGTTTGCTCTCGCAGAGCGATGTGTCTTCATCGGTGATTGGGGTTGAGAAGGCCTTGTCTTCTTCAACGCATTTTGCCGAAGTGCTCTGTGATAACCCTGGAGCCGAGCAGAGTTCCGGTCAGGCTCTAACGGCGGAGGACCTCTTGGAATTAGCCTATCGTCATCCAAAGGTTATCGTGCTCTGACTTCTTATGATCTCACCTAAGAGAGAAAGATAGTCGGAGCAGTCGGAGTAGTAGTAGGGGCTGGGTATAGTGTGAAGAGACACTATATTGTTGGAAAGTAAGTGGAATTTGTGAGCGGTCTTTGCGGATGACCTTGGGGATTTCCTCTGGAATCATGTGAAGGTCGCAAGGGATAACATGTGTATGAAAATGGAAGTGACCGGGTGCGGCTCGACAAGATCCGGAGGGACATGGTAATCAGCCACCTGTTTACCATCCTTGGAAGAGGGAATTCAGCACAAATTGTTTCGTTATCCACAGGTGTGTATAAACCTGTGTATAGGAAAATTATAGGGTTATGAGCGTCGACACGGTTTGGCAGGAAGCTCTCCATTACATCCAGGAAAAGGTCCCGAAGCAGGTCTATGACACCTGGTTCACCCCCGTTCATCTGGATCGGATCGAGAACTCGACTGCGCACATCGGCGTGCCGAATAAATTCTTCGGCGATTGGCTTGGCGACCATTATGGTCCTCTCCTGGCAGAAGCGGTCTCGACCGCACGCGGAGGCGGAGAGATGGCGGTGTCATTCTCCGTCATGCAAAGGGCTGCCAAGCCGGCAGATGCTCCGGCGGCTCCTCTCCAGCCAAAGAATCCGGCTCCGGCGAAACCGCGCCGGGGCATCCAGCTCAATCCGAAATATAAGTTTAAGAACTTTGTTGTCGGCGCCGGGAATCAGTTTGCCCATGCGGCTTGCATGGCCGTCGCGGAACAGCCTGGAAAAGCCTATAATCCGTTATTCATCTACGGGGGCGTCGGCCTCGGTAAAACGCACTTGCTCAACGCCATCGGCAATCATGTGGCTGAAGGGACGGACCTCCGTATTGCGTATCTGACGACGGAGCAGTTTACAAACGAAGTGATCAACTCGATCCGCTACGACAAGATGATGGACTTGCGGAAGCGCTACCGGCATATCGATATGCTGATGATCGACGACATCCAATTCTTGGCCGGCAAAGAGCGGACCCAGGAAGAGTTCTTTCACACGTTCAACGCCCTCTATGAAGGCCACAAGCAGATTGTGCTCTCCAGCGACCGGTTTCCGAAGGACATGCCGGATATCGAAGAGCGGCTGCGGTCCCGTTTCGAATGGGGGCTGATCGCCGATCTCCAGCCGCCGGACGTCGAAACCCGCATCGCCATCTTGCGCAAGAAATCCGAGGACGAAGGGGTCAAGCTGCCGGAAGACGTCATTCAGTTCCTCGCCACGACGATGAAAAGCAATATCCGCGAGCTGGAGGGCAGCCTGGTCCGTTTGGGCGCCTACGCCTCGCTGACGGGCCAGGTCATCAGCCTGGAGATGGCGAAGAACGTGCTGCGGGACCTCATCGGCGACAAGAAAAAGATCGTTGCCATGGAAGACATTCAGGAAGCGGTCTGCACCCAGTTCCATTTGAAGATGGCCGAATTGAAGTCCCGGCGGCGCAGCAAAACGCTGGTGCATCCCCGGCAGATCGCCATGTATCTCTGCCGCGAGCTGACCGATGCGTCCTATCCTGAAATCGGCCGCCATTTTGGCGGGAAGGACCACACGACCATCATCCATGCCTGCCGCCAGGTCGCGAAGGCGAAAGAGACCGACACGGCGCTGCAGGCCACGCTGGAGAATTTGAAGGAACAGATTCTGCGAGGCTGAGCATTCAGCGAGGGGAGAGGGACGATGAAAGTACGCATTGGGCGAGACGAATTGTTGACAGGCCTCCAGCGTGTGCAGGGGGTGGTGGAGAAGCGGAACACGATGCCGATTCTGTCCAACATCCTGCTCGAAGCGAAGCAGGACGGCGCCGAGATCGTGGCGACGGACCTGGAGATCGGCATGCGCGGGCTCTACAAGGCCACGGTGCTGCAGCCCGGCGGTGTGACGGTGTCGGCCAGGAAGCTGTACGAGATCATCAAGGAGCTGCCGGCCGGCGAGATCGAATTGACCTCGGGCGACAACAATTGGACGACGATTTCCGCCGGCAAGAGCCAGTTCAAGATCGTGGGCCTGCCCAGCGCCGAGTACCCGGCCCTGCCAACCATCGACCGTGAAGGGCTCATTCCCCTCTCCGGCACCGGGCTCCTGGAATTGATCCGGAAGACCCTCTTCGCCGCCGGCGACAACGATGCGCGCTATATCTTGAACGGGCTGCTCGTGACCCTGATCATCACCGACAAGAAGACGGCGCTCCGCCTCGTCGGCACGGACGGGCATCGCCTGGCGGTCGCGGAACAGGAAGTGGGCAAAGCCGGCAAAGGCAGCCCGCAGGAGATCAAGGCCATCATCCCCAAGAAGGCCGCGCAGGAAATCCGGCGCCTCCTGGAAGAAGGCGGCGGCGACGGGGAACCGCTGATCGGCTTTACGAAGAATTTGATGATCTTCCGCAAGAGCGGGCTCCTCATGACCTCGCGGCTGATGGAAGGGAATTATCCCAACTATCAGCAGGTCATTCCGAAGGACGGCGGCAAGAAGATCACGGTGAACCGGGCCGAGCTGGAAAGCGCCTTGCGCCGCGTGTCCGTCCTGTCGAAGGACAAGGCGAACGCCGTCAAGGTGTCGTTTGCGCCCGGCAGCATGACCCTGTTCTCCAGCAGTCCGGACTACGGAGAAGCCACCGAAGAATTGCCGGCGACCTATGAGGGGGAAGCGCTCAACACGGGATTCAATGCCCGCTATCTCCTGGACGTCTTCAGCGTTATGGATGGTGAAACGATTTCCCTGCAGATGGATACGCCGCTCAGCCCCTGCTTGATCCAGGAGTCCGAGAGTCCGGGGTTCAAGTGCGTTGTAATGCCCATTAAGATCTAGGAGACGGATGGCCACGAACGAGTCGATCAGCAAGCCCAAGTCCGACAGTTATAACGCCGACCAAATCAAAGTCCTCGAAGGCCTCGACGCCGTGCGGAAACGCCCGGCCATGTATATCGGCAGCACGGGCGTCGACGGATTGCACCACCTCGTGTACGAAGTGGTCGACAACAGCGTCGACGAGCACATGGCGGGGTTCGGCGAAACCATCGAGGTCACCATCCATATCGATGGCAGCGTCACGGTCATCGATAACGGCCGGGGCATTCCCACCGGCATGCATTCGACACAAAAGAAATCGGCGGCCGAAGTGGCGTTGACCGTCCTCCACGCCGGCGGCAAATTCGAGCAGGGCGCCTACACGGTGTCAGGCGGTCTGCACGGCGTCGGCATCTCGGTCGTCAACGCGCTCTCCGAATGGCTGGAACTCGAAATCTGGCAGGACGGCCAGGTGTTCGAGCAGCGGTACGAGCGCGGCAAACCCGGCGCGCCGCTGCAAGTGACCGGCAAGACGAAACGGCGCGGCACGAAGGTGACGTTCAAGCCGGATGGGCAGATCTTCGAGGTGCTGGAGTACAGCTTCGATATTCTGGCGCAACGGCTCCGCGAGCTGGCGTTCTTGAACAAGGGTCTCGAGATCCTCCTGAAGGACGAGCGCAAGGAAAAGGAGCAGACCTTCAAGTACAAGGGCGGCATCGTGTCCTTCGTCGAGCATCTCAACGAGGCGAAGACGCCGATTCACAAGCCGATCTATGTGAACGTCGAAAAGCCGGACATGATCCTGGAGCTGGCGCTGCAATACAACGACAGCTATGCGGAGAATCTGTTTTCGTTCGCCAACAACATCAATACGAAAGAAGGCGGCACGCACCTGGTCGGTTTCAAAGCGGCGCTCACCCGCACGATCAACAGTTACGCGAACGCCAACGATCTGCTGAAAAAAGAAACCGAATCGCTCAGCGGCGACGATGTGCGCGAAGGGTTGACGGCGGTCGTCAGCGTGAAGGTGCGCAATCCCCAGTTCGAAGGCCAAACCAAGGCCAAGCTGGGCAACAGCGAGGTGAAGGGCATCGTCGAAGCGGCGGTCAACGAGGCGCTCGGCACCTATTTCGAGGAGAATCCGCCTGTCGCCCGGAAGATCATCGGGAAAGCCATCGATGCCGCGCGCGCGCGCGAGGCGGCCCGGAAGGCGAAGGAGCTGATTCGCCGGAAGAGCGCGCTCGACGGGGGCTCGCTCCCCGGCAAGCTGGCCGACTGCGCGGAAAAAGATCCGGCGCTCAGCGAACTGTACATCGTCGAGGGAGATTCGGCCGGCGGCTCGGCCAAGCAGGGCCGCGACCGGAAATACCAGGCCATCCTTCCGCTCAAGGGCAAGATTCTCAACGTCGAGAAAGCCCGGTTCGACAAGATGCTGACGAGCGACGAAATCCGCACGCTCATCATGGCGCTCGGCACCGGCATCGGCCGCAAGCGGGAAGAGGGCGACAAGCCGGAGAAAGACGCCTTCGACATCGCCAAGGCGCGGTATCACAAGATCATCCTCATGACCGACGCCGATGTGGACGGCAGCCACATCCGGACGCTCTTGCTGACGTTCTTCTTCCGCCAGATGCCGGAGCTGCTCGAGCGCGGCTACATCTATATCGCGCAGCCTCCCCTCTTCAAAGTGAAGAAGGGCAAGACGGAGAAATATCTCAAGGACGAAGGGCTGCTCAACGAATACCTGGCGGATCTGGCGGTGGAAGACGTCGAAGTGTACGTCGAGGGCAGCCAGAGCTACGTGACGGGCCGCCGGCTCCTGCCGGTGCTGAAGAAACTGATCGCGTTTGAAACGTTCCTGCAGCGCCTCAATAAGAAACAGCATGAAGCGACGATTCTCCGGGCCTTCGTGGACGAGCCGGGTCTTGACCGCGAGCTGTTGAAGAACCGGGCCGCGCTGGCGCAGGTCGTCGCCAACGCCAAGCGGGTGCTGGAAGCCGTCTATCCCAAGTCCACGGCCAATCTGGAAATCGTCGAGGACGAAGAGCATCAGTCGAACAAAGTCGTGGTGCGCATCACCGGCAACGGGATGGTGCACACGCTGGACCTGACGCATGAATTGGTCGGCTCGGCGGACTTCCGGGAATTGCAGAAGCTGGCCCCCTCGACGATCGGGCTGGGCCGCGCGCCGTACAAGCTCAAGGCCAAGGGGCAGGAGCAGACGGTCTCGGGCACGTCGGAGCTGGTCAAGGCCATCATCGACATCGGGAAACAAGGGTTGGGCATCCAGCGCTATAAAGGGCTGGGAGAAATGAATCCCTCCCAGTTGTGGGAGACGACCATGGACCCCGAAACCAGGACGCTCCTCAAGGTGAAGCTGGAGGATATCCCCGGCGTGGATGAAATCTTCACGATCTTGATGGGTGACGAAGTCGAGCCGCGCCGCAACTTCATCCAAGAACATGCGCTCGAAGTGAGAAATTTGGACGTCTAAAAAATGGCGAGGGGTTAGTGGCACGAGGCTAGAGGTAAGGATATACCCTCTGGCCCCGCGCCCCGTGCCTCTCGCCTGCCAATGGAGCCAGAATGCCGCCTGATGAACGCTTAGGGTATATCGCCATTGAAGATGAGATGAAGTCGTCGTACCTGGATTACGCCATGAGCGTGATCGTGGGACGGGCGCTGCCGGACGTGCGCGACGGACTCAAGCCGGTGCATCGCCGCATCCTCTTCGGCATGAACGAAATGGGCCTGGCCCACAATCGGGCTTACCGCAAGTCGGCCAAGATCGTCGGCGAAATCATGGGTAATTACCATCCCCATGGCGACTCGGCCATCTACGATACCCTTGTGCGCATGGCGCAGGATTTCAACATGCGCTATCCCCTGGTGGACGGCCAGGGCAACTACGGCTCGATGGACGGCGATTCCGCGGCGGCGATGCGCTACACGGAAGCGCGCATGACCAAGCTGGCGGAAGATCTGCTGGCGGACATCGACAAGGAAACGGTCGACTTCGGCCCCAACTATGACGAATCGCTCCAGGAACCGCTGGTCCTTCCGACCCGCGTGCCGAATCTGCTGATCAACGGCGCGGGCGGCATCGCCGTCGGTTACGCGACCAATATTCCCACGCATAACATCGGCGAGGTGATCGACGGGCTGCTCCTCTTGCTGGAGAACCCCGAGGTGACCGTCGCCCAGCTCATGAAGAAAATTCCCGGCCCGGATTTTCCCACCGCGGGATTTATCTATGGCATGAGCGGCATCAAGGACGCGTACGAAACGGGCCGCGGCCTCCTGAAGGTGCGGGCGAAGGTCAATGTCGAGACGGACGAACGGACCGACCGCGAACGGCTGATCGTCACCGAAATCCCCTATCAGGTGAACAAGGCCAGGCTGATCGAGAAGATCGCCGAGCTGGTGCAAGACGAACGGATCAAGGGCATCGCCGACCTGCGCGACGAATCCTCCGATCGCGAAGGGGTGCGGGTGGTCATCGAGTTGAAGCGCGGCGAGATCCCGCTCATCGTCTTGAACAATCTGTACAAGCACACGCAGCTGGAAACGACCTTCGGCGTCATCATGCTCGCGCTGGTGAACAACCGGCCGGAAGTGCTGAATCTGAAGCAGATCCTGCATCACTTCATCGAGCACCGGCGGGAAGTCATCGTCCGCCGGACCGCCTATGAGTTGCGCAAGGCCGAGGAGCGGGCCCATATCCTCGAAGGCCTCAAGATCGCCCTCGACAATCTGGATGCCGTCATCGCCCTCATCCGCCGTTCGCAATCGCCGGACGAAGCGCGGGCGGGGCTCATGAGCCAGTTCGGATTGAGCGACATCCAGGCGGGCGCGATTCTGGAGATGCGCCTGCAGCGGCTCACCCAGCTCGAGCGCCAGAAGCTGGTGGAGGAATATCAGGACGTCCTCAAGCAGATCGAGTACCTCAAGTCCGTGCTGGCCAGTGAAGCCTTGGTCCGCAAGATTATCCAGGACGAGCTGGCCGAAGTCCGGGAGGCCTACAAGGACGCACGCCGCACGCAGATCGTGAAAGAGGAAGCGGAGTTCACCCTGGAGGATCTCATCGCGGAAGAAGAAGTCGTCGTCACGATTTCCCATACCGGATACATCAAGCGGAATGCCGTCTCCCTCTATCGCGCCCAACGGCGCGGCGGGAAGGGCAAGATCGGGATGGGCATCAAGGACGAGGACTTCGTGGAAACGCTGTTTACCGCCTCGACGCACGACTCGCTCCTGTTCTTCACCGATGCGGGGAAAGTGTTCTGGCTGAAGGTGCACGAGATTCCGGAAGCCAGCCGGGGCGCGAAGGGGAAGGCCCTCGTGAACCTGCTCGCCCTGTCGAAGGACGAGAAGGTCACGGCGACCATGCCGGTGAAGGAATACCGCGACGACCGGTATGTCGTGATGGCGACGAAACAGGGCGTGATCAAGAAAACGGAACTGTCGGCCTACAGCAACCCGCGCCAGGGCGGCATCATCGCGCTGTCGCTGGATCCCGGCGACAAGCTCATCGCGGTGCACGTGACGGACGGCCAGCGGGAAATTCTGTTGGGGACGAAACAAGGCATCACGATTCGATTCAAAGAAGAAGATGCGCGGCCCATGGGCCGGACCGCCCACGGCGTCCGCGGCATTACGCTGGAAGAAGGTGACGAAGTGATCGGCATGGAAACCATCACGCCCGATTCGACCACGGCGATTCTGACGGTGACGGAAGGCGGCTATGGCAAACGCACGCCGGTGAATGATTACCGTGTCCAGGGCCGCGGCGGCAAAGGGATCATCAGCGTCAAGACGACCGAGCGGAATGGGCTGGCGGTCGGATTCCTCCAGGTCCGTGAGGGCGACGAGATCATGCTGATGGCCGCGAAAGGCAAGTTGCTCCGCTGCAAAGTCGATGACATTCGCGAAGTCGGCCGGAACACCCAGGGCGTCCGCGTGCTCGATCTCGACGGCGAGGACGATCGGGTGATCGGCGTGGCCCGGCTGGCGGAAGTCGTGGGTGAACGAGAAGATCCGGCTGCGGAGGAGACGCCCGGCGCCTGATCCGGCTGGTCACGCGGTCCACCGCGCCGGGCGGCGCAGGGTCTTCCATGCACGAACAAGCCTCCGTCCCAACGCCCTCCTCCGGTCCGGCGCCCAAGAAGCCGCTGGACACGGTCGTCAAATTGGCGATCAGTGTCTTTGTGGGTTCCTTTGCGCTCATCTGGGGAGGGATGTACCTCAGCCGTCCCGACCGGTCGATTCCCCCCTACAGCGTCGGCTCGCAAAACGGCCATCTGGTCGCCACGCATGTGCCTCCCGCGACGACGGATCAGCAGATCGAGACCTTGCTGAACCGGTTTCGCAAGGTTGGCCACCAGACGCACGATTTTGGAAGCATGAAGGTCCGGCCCACGACGCCGGACGATCCGGGCGGACGGTATCGGCGAATCCTGATCTATGTGTTCAATGACGACGGCTGGACGGACCCCGAGGTGCTGGCCAAATATGTGGCCGGGGACGCGGCGGTCGTGTCAGAGTTCGAGAAGTCCGTCCGCGGATACTATTGGCTGCAGGAGCAGGACGAAGAAGGCGGGCTCGGCCCTCTGCCCAAGCCAGGAGCGCTGTCCGGCGCGACGCGTGTGCTGTTCAAGGGACGCGTGACGGATCCCCTTCCGGTGGAGACGGAGTCCGAGCGGGATACGTCGATATCACCTCTGTAAAGCGCTTGCGGATATCAGGGTCTTGGATCACGGCCGTGTGAGACGCGGCTTCAGCTGGTGAGATGTCGGGAACGGGCGCCGGGTTGCTCGTGGCAGCCGGTTCGGCAGAGGAGGCTGCGGCCGGCGCGGGGATCTCGCCCAGGCGCAGGATGATCTCGGTGACCAGTTCCGTACCGGCCGCCTCGTTCAATTTGGCCAGCAGGGTGGGTTTCAAGAAGGTGAGTTGCTGAAGCCAGACTGAATTCGGCACGATCAGGTAGAGCTTTTTTGCGCGCAGCTGGGCGGGCCAGGTGTGCGAGGCGATCGGCTCTCCGACGATCTCGCGCCAGTGCTGTTGCAGGCGCAGCTCCACCAAGTGGGACTCCAGGCCCAGCCGTTTGGCAAGGCCTGAGAGGATGGATCCCAGCGAATCGAACGGACTGTAGCGAGGCATGAGGCATCTTAGGCCGTAGCCAAGAAACGGGTCAAGGCGGCGGGCAGGCAGGACACCGATGAGCAAAGACACCGACGATCAATACAAAGTCATCGCCACCAACCGGAAGGCCTACCACGACTATTTTATCGAAGAGAAGTACGAAGCCGGCATTGTCCTCAGGGGAACCGAGGTCAAATCGCTGCGCGAGGGGCGGGTGAATCTGCAAGAGAGTTACGCGAGCGTGCACGAAGGCGAAGTCTTTCTCCACCATTGCCATATCAGCCCCTACAGCCATGGGAACATCATGAACCACGACCCGCTGCGGGTCCGGAAGCTGTTGCTGCACAAGAAAGAGATCAACAAGCTGCTCGGCAAGACCCAGCAGAAAGGGCTGACGCTGATTCCGCTCCGTCTGTATTTTTCCAAGCGTGGCCAGGTGAAGGTCGAACTCGGTCTGGCCAAGGGCAAGAAACTGTATGACCGGCGCGAGTCTCTGAAAACCCGTGAAGCCGGCCGGGAGATGGAACGGGCGATCAAAGGCCGGAAGCGGGACGAGTAACGGCGGCTCCGGGGCTACTTGCGCGCCAGCTCACTCCATATCACCAAGATCTCGACCATCCCGCGACTACTTTCCGTATCCCGGTTCGCCGCGACTCGCACCAATACATCGACATGATCTCCAACGGCCAAGGTTGAGGCGCGGAGCCGGCTGGTATTCCCGCCGCAGGCTCCTTGATCGAATATGTCGATCGTTCCGGTTTCGTCTTCCAGCCTTAGGGTCGTCAGCTCGTAGATTCTCCCGCAACCCTGTGTCAGGACGTCGGTCTGAATAGAACGGATGACACCGCTCATTCTGATCTGTCGGAGATGGTACTCGCCGGGATTGGCCAGGATCTTTTTGACGGGAACGCGGTCGAATGAGGCGAGTGGCATGTGCAAGGGACTGAAGAGTGGTGTGCCGGGCAGCCCGTTCTGCGCCGGACTTCCGACGGGACATCCCACGGCCAGCAGGCCGATGACACAGAAGGCGGCAGAGACCTTCCGAATCGGGCCTCCTCCCCGAAGGGGACTCACTAGCCCAGCCGATTGACCGACATTGGATCGGGCGGTTGGCATCGTCAAATCCCTCCTGCGCAAGATTATCACAGGTGAGAAGGTTTCCACCGAGATGTGCGGCGCGGCTCTCCTGCTGGAACCATGGACAATTTCAACGGCCAGGCCAAGCCGCGCTTGCCCGAAGGAATCGCAGGGCCGACGAATGCGACAGGCCCCCCTTGACATAGTACTAGTTAGTACTATTATATGGGTTAGGTCATATGAGAGGCGGCTGCCTAGATGCACGAAGCGGGGCTTCATGCAGACCCCCACGCTGAGGAGGAGATGCCATGAAGAGATTCTTTGACACGAATGATGAGTGGACCGGACTGATTCTCCGCCTCACGCTGGGCCTCGTGCTATTTCCCCATGGGGCGCAAAAGCTGTTGGGCTGGTTCGGCGGATTTGGTTTCAGCGGGACGATGGGTTTCTTCACCGACACGCTGCATCTTCCCTGGCTTGTGGCGTTCCTCGTGATTGTCGGTGAATCGTTTGGCAGTGTGGCTCTGATGCTGGGGTTGCTGACGCGGTTCACGGCTGCCAGCTATATCGTGATCATGTTGGGGGCGATTACAATGGCCCATCTGCCTTACGGGTTCTTCATGAATTGGTTCGGCACGCAGCAGGGCGAGGGATTCGAATTTCATCTGCTGGTCATCGGGATCGCGCTGGCTCTTCTGGTGACAGGGGCCGGCCGGTGGTCGGCGGATCGGGCAATCGCGGCGAACCTCGCGCACTGAACTGCGTCCGGAAAGGAGGATGATCATGACGGCGGCAAAGGACATTCTCGGCATCTATCAACCAGGCTCGACGCATATGGTCGGCGACGGATTTCCCGTGCGCAATCTGTTCCCGAGCAATGATCTCGATCGCGAGGTGAGTCCTTTTCTCATGCTGGACTATGCGGGGCCTCAGTACTTCGCGCCGACGGACCATCCTCGCGGCGTCGGTGAGCATCCGCATCGCGGCTTTGAAACGGTCACCATCGTGTACGAGGGCGTCCTGGCTCATCGCGATTCCGCCGGGAACGCCGGGGTGATCGGTCCGGGCGATGTGCAATGGATGACGGCGGCGGCCGGCATCGTTCATGAGGAGTTTCACGAGCAGGCATTTGCGAAGCAGGGCGGCCGGCTCCACGCCATTCAGTTGTGGGTGAATCTGCCGCGCGCGTCGAAAATGTCGGCGCCCGGCTACCAGACGATTCTGAACGCCGACATTCCGGCCGTGGCGCTCGAAGGCGGCCGGTTGCGTGTGATTGCCGGATCGTGTCAGGGCCAGAAGGGTCCCGCGCGGACCTTCACGCCGGTGGATCTCTACGATCTCGAATTGAAGGCGGGGCAGCGCACGACGCTGGTCTGGCCTGAAGGGCACAACGCCTCGTTCTTTGTCCTGCATGGCAGCGCCTCCGTGAACGGATCGCCAGCGGCCGGGGAAGCGGAGCTGATCGTCTGCAAGCGGAACGGATCGCAGGTCACGGTCGAGGCCCGAGAGGACAGCCGCATCTTGGTGATGGCCGGTGAACCCATCGATGAGCCGATTGCCCGCTATGGGCCCTTCGTCATGAACGAGAAGCAGGAGTTAGTGCAGGCGGTGCATGATTATCAGGCCGGCAAGATGGGGCACTTGTCATGACGGATCGCGGATTCCACATCGAGGTGTATTCGGATGTGGTGTGCCCCTGGTGCTACGTCGGGAAGCGGCGGCTGGAGCGGGCGCTCGCTTCGTTTAACGCAGATGCGCAGGTGATCTGGCGGCCGTTTCAGCTCAATCCGACGATGCCGAAGGAGGGCATGGATCGCACGGCCTATCTGGAAGCGAAGTTCGGGAGTCTGGACGCCTTCCGGCAGCTGGAAGAACATGTGCTGGCTGCCGGCGCGTCTGAGGGGATTGCCTTCGCCTTTGAAAAGATCACACGGACGCCGAACACATTTGCCGCGCACCGGTTGATATGGCTGGGTGAACGGGAAGGCTGCCAAAACGCGGTGATGGAGTCACTCTTTCGGGGCTACTTCGAGGAGGGAGCGGATATTGGATCGGTCCCCGTCCTCGTTCGCCTCGCGGCCCGTGCGGGATTGAGCGCGGAGTTCGTGGAAGGGGTTCTCCGGAGCGATGAAGGGACAACGGAGGTCAAGGCGGAAGAAGCGGCCGGCCACAAGCTCGGGATTCGGGGCGTGCCCTACTTCGTGATCAACGGGACCTACGCGATTTCCGGGGCGCAACCAGTGGAGGTCTTTGTGTCGGCGCTCAAGCGGGTGGCGGCGGACCGGGCGGGACGAAAGGCAGGTGTGTGATGGCTGTGCAAGTCTATGGCTGCAATCACGTGGTCATCGAAGTGACCGATGCGAAGAAAGCCGTGAAGTTCTATTCCGATGTCTTCGGCCTGAAGATGCTGCGCGGGGGCGAGGGAGCCGCCTGGTGCAAGCTGGGCGAGCATCAGTTCATGGCGATCTTCGAGGTCGAGCAACTACAGCCTGATCGGGTGAAACATTTCGGCTTGATGGTCCGCGACGCGCGGCAGATCAAGGAAGTCAGAAAAAAACTGACGCAGAAGTACAAGCTGACGCTGCACCCCGGTTTCCGTTGCGACTTTCGCGATCCCTGGGGAAACCGGATTCAGGTTGGCGATCTGAGCGACGAATCGCTGGTCTGGCTCCTCCCCTATCAGGAGGTCCAGAAGGCCGGCATCACGTTCAGGAGGTGAACCGATGAAAGCGCACTATCTCGGCCATGTCGTGTTCTATGTGAAAGATCTGCAACGGTCACTGGCCTTCTATCGGGACCTGCTGGGGTTCACTGAAGTCGGCCGGATCTTCAATGGCGCGGCGGCGGCCCTCACGTCCGGCCGCACGCATCATGAGCTGCTGCTGATCCAGGTGGGCGATGCGCCAGGCCCTTCAACAGGGAGGCGCCGGGGCCTCTATCACATTGGGATCAAGGTCGGAGACAGCCTGGACGAATTGCGCGCCGCGAAGCGTGAACTGGAGCAGGCTGGCGTGACGATCGACGGGATGAGTGATCATACCGTGAGCCAGAGTCTCTATCTCCGCGATCCGGACGGGAACGAAGTCGAACTGTATGTCGATGCGGATGAGTCGGTGTGGAAAAACGATCCGGCGGCGGTCATCTCACCGATCAAGCCGCTCTATTTGTAATCTCACGAATGGGAGGAGAGCTCATGGAACAACCAGTCATTGCAGCCAAGCAACCAGTGGTGTTGTCGTTGGAGCCGGGGACCTATTATTGGTGCCGGTGCGGCCGGTCTAAGAACCAACCGTTTTGTGACGGCGCGCACAAAGGCACTGACTTCACGCCCATGGAATTTACGGCAACCGAGAAGAAGCAGGTGGCCCTGTGCCAGTGCAAGCAGACGAAGAATCCGCCCTTCTGTGACGGGGCTCACAAGGCGCTCTGATCGGGATCGGCGGCGGTCTCGGGCAGGGACTCGGCGCGTTTCCAGCGGTTATGGATCCAAAACCAGTTTTCCGGATAGCGGCGGATGAGATCCTCGAAGAGGGTGTTGATGGCCTTGGTATAGATCAAAATGCGATCAGCATCCTCGGCAACCGGGGGAAAGACCACTGGTTGGTACACGTGCCGAAACCGGCCGTCTTCACGCAGGGTGTAGGTCATGACAACGGGCGCGCCGGTGCGCAGATGCAGCAGGGCCGGCAGCGTGGTGGTCCCGGCGGGCCGGCCAAAGAAATCGACGAGCAGGCCGGAGGAGAGGCTTTGGTCGATCAGGATGCCGACGATGCCGTTGGCCTTCAGACATTTGAGCGAGGCTTTGACCGCGTCCTGTGCGGGGATGATCTTCATCCCGCCGGAGAGACGTTTCCGCTGGACCCATCGTTCGACATAGGGATTGTGCACGGGACGGGCAATCGCCGTCATCGAGCCGAACTGGCGTTGAATGAAGGATCCCGTCAGTTCCCAGTTCGTGAAGTGGGCCGTGAGGATGATGACGCCCTTCCCTTCCTTGACGGCCCGGTCCATATGTTCCCGTCCCTCCACCACCACGAGGTCTTCAAGGGTGTGGCGGGCATAGTCGGTGATGCGGACGAACTCGATGGCCGTGCGTCCGAGGTTGCGCCAGACAGCCTGGGCGATGCGGGCCCGGTCTTCTGGTGAGGAGCCGGGAAAGGTCCGGGCGAGATTGTCCAGGATCAGCGCCTGGCGTTTGGGAATCAGCGCCGGCAGGCGGAGAAAAATCCACTCACCGAGCGCGATGGCCCAGGCGCGCGGGAGCGCTTGGAACAGCAGGTCGGCGAAGCGGAGCAGGAGATATTCACAGGCGTATTTCATCGGCGGTGGGTGAAGATCGATTCAGGCTCGCTGGGTGACGATCGCAGGCTGATGGTTCAGCAGCATGGTGACGCCACAGGATAGGCGAGTTGGCGGCGTTCCGCAATCTTTTTGCGCCCAACAGGGCGCGGGGCAGCCAGGATTGCTCTGCCGTTCGTTCGGGCCTGGCAGGGTAGAGAAACCAGGGGGGGAAGAGGTACACTGGCCTCGATATGTCTTCTTATGGAATACGCATGATGGCAAAGCGTGTCATTGACAGTGGGCTCACCCTGCTCATCGCCGTTGCTGCGGCTCTGGGGACGGTCGGTTGTAAGCCGGATGCCGGTTCCGCGCCGGCGCCGCCGGTGGCGCAAGTCGAGGTGATGACGGTCACGACGCACACGATTCCCGACGAGCCGGAATTTATCGGCCAGGCCGAAGCCTCGCGTCCCGTCGAGATCCGTTCCCAGGTGACGGGTCTGCTCAAGGCGGTCTTGTATCCCGAAGGGCGCGATGTGAAAAAAGGCGACCGGCTGTATCAGATCGATCCGGTCCCGTTCCAGGCCGCGCAAGCGAGCGCCAAGGCCAAGATCGCTCAGGCCCAAGCCAAGCTCGTGCAGGCCCGACAAGACCTGGCCCGAGTGAAGCCCCTGCTGGCCGAACAGGCCGTAAGCCAGAAGGATGTCGATGATGCGGTCGCCGAAGACATGGCGGCGCGGGCGCTGCTGCAGGCCGCGCAGGCGGACCTGATTAAAGCGCAGTTCGACCTGGATAACACACTGATCACGGCGCCGATCGACGGGTTGATCGAGCGCAGCCGTTACTATGAAGGCCGGCTGGTATCCGCCCAAACGGATTTGCTGACGACGATTCACCAGGTCGATCCGATGTTCGTGGTGGTGAGCGTCCCGGAGAGCTTCATCTTGAAGCGGCGGCGCGATATCGAGTCCAAGAAGATTCACCACCCCGGCGTGTATCATTTGCGCGGCCGTCTCACCTTGATGGACGGCACGCTCTTTCCGCAGGAGGCGGTGCTGGACCTTCTCGAACCGGGATTGCGCTCGGAGACCGGCGCCCGCCAGGTCCGGCTTACCGTCCCGAATCCGCAGCGGCTGTTGCTGCCCGGCCAATTCGTGAAAGTCCGGTTCACCGGCGATACGAAGACCGACGCGATTCTCATCCCGCAACGCGCCGTGTTGCAGGGGCCAAAAGGGCCCTTTGTCTACGTGGTCGGTCCCGATGACACGGTGCAGATCCGCGATATCGTCGCGGCCGACTGGAAAGGGGACCAGTGGCTGATCGACGAAGGGCTGAAGCCCGGAGACCGGGTGGTCGTCAACGGCCTTATGAAAATCGGTCCCGGTGCGCCGGTGAAGGCGGTTCCGGTCGGCGCGGCCCCGGCCCCGGCCGCCGAACCTCATTCCCCTGCTCCTCAACAAGGATAACGCGTGAACGGTCACGTTTTCATCGACCGGCCGATTCTGGCCTCGGTGGTCTCCATCATCATCGTGGTGATGGGTTTGCTCGCGTTGCAATTCCTTCCGGTCGCCCAATTTCCCGAAATCACACCGCCGGTCGTGCAGATCGATGCCGACTATCCCGGCGCGAGCGCCGACGTGGCGGCCGAATCGGTGGCCCGGCCCATCGAGGTGACGCTCCCGGGCATCGACAATCTGCTGTACTTCGAGTCCAGCAGCAGCAACGACGGGCACGTGACGATCAAGCTGACGTTCGAGATCGGCACGGACCCCGATATTGCGCAGGTGCAGACGCAGAATCGCGAGAAACTGGCGGAGCCGCAGCTGCCTCCCGAGGTCGTCCGCCAGGGCATTTCCGTGAAAAAGATGTCTCCCGATCTGGTGGGGGTCATCGCGTTGAAATCCACCGATCCGCGCCATGACGCCGTGTTCCTCTCTAACTACGCCATTCTCCGGATCGCCGACGACCTGAAACGCGTCAAAGGCGTGGGCGACGCCCTTGTCTTCGGACAGCAGAACTACAGCATGCGGATCATCTTGAACCCGATGCTCATGGCCCGGCTCGGCCTCACCCCGAGCGATGTGGCCAATGTGATTCGAGAGCAGAACCGCGATTACCCGTCCGGAACGATCGGGCGTGAACCGGCGCCGAAAGGCACGGAGCTGACGATCCCGATCATTACCAAAGGGCGCCTGACCGACGTCAAAGAATTCGAGGAGCTGATCGTGCGCGCGCTGCCGGACGGCTCGGCGGTGCGGCTCAAAGATGTGGCCCGGATCGAACTGGGCGCGCAATCCTATGCGCTGGAAGGCCGCTGGAACAGCAAACCGACGACGTTCATTCTCACCTTCCTCTCGCCCGGCGCCAACGCGCTGGATACGATACGCCGCACGCGTGCCCAGATGGATGAACTGGCGAAGAATTTCCCCGCCGGCGTGTCTTACGACATTCCCTACGACACGACGCGGTTTATCGATGTCTCTATCAAAGAAGTGGTGAAGACCCTGGCCGAGGCGATGGTGCTCGTCGTCCTGGTGGTCTATCTGTTTCTCCAAAGCTGGCGCGCCACGATCATCCCCACCGTGGCGGTGCCGGTTTCGCTGATCGGCACGTTCATCGGCCTGTATGCGCTGGGTTTCTCGATCAACACGATCACGCTGTTCGGCATGGTGCTCGCGATCGGGATCGTGGTGGACGACGCGATTGTGGTCGTCGAAAACGTCGAACGCCATATGCGCGAAGACCGGGTATCGGCGAAAGAGGCGGCCAAACGGGCGATGAGGGAAGTCACGGCTCCGATCATCGCGATCGTGCTAGTGCTGGTGTCGGTCTTTGTGCCGGTCGGGTTTGTCGGGGGCATCACGGGCGCGCTGTACAAACAGTTTGCGGCGACGATCGCGATTTCAGTGACGGTTTCGGGGTTTGTGGCGCTCACGCTCAGTCCGGCGCTCTGCGCCATGGTTCTGGTTCCGCATCATGGCGAGCGGGCCGGATTTTGGGTGCTGTTCGACCGGCTGTTCGGCCGCACGCAGCAGGGCTATATGCACGGAGTGGGGGCCTTGGTGGCGAGGCCGAACCGGTTCATGGTGCTCTTCGCCCTGTTAGTGGTGGTCTCCATCGGCCTGTTTCAATCGCTTCCGAAGAGTTTTCTGCCGGAAGAGGATCAAGGCTATTTCATCACCGTCGTGCAGTTGCCCGATGGGGCCTCAAAACAACGGACCGACGCGGTGCTGGAACGGATCGAACGGTTTTTCCAGGGGCATCCCGCCGTGCATTCGACCGATGCCCTGTCCGGCCAGAACTTTGTGTTCGGGACCAGAGGGCCGAACGCGGCGACGATGTTTGTGCCGCTGAAGCTGTGGGATGAGCGCACGGAACCGCAGAACCATGTGAAGGCCCTGGTGGGCGCCGCCTATGGGGAGTTTGCCAAGATTCCCGAAGCGCTGCTGCTGGCCTTTAACGCGCCCGCGATTCGCGGCGTGGGGTCTGTCGGCGGATTCTCCGTGCAGGTGCAGGATCCGGGCGGCGGCGATTTCAAACAGTTTGCGGCGGTCACCCAGCAGTTCGTGGAGCGGGCTCAAAAGGAGCCTGCCATCGGCCGGGTCGGGACGAATTTCCGTGTGTCGGCGCCACGGATCTATGCCCGCGTGAACCGGGAGCGGGCGAAGGCGCTCGGGGTGCCGATTTCCGATGTGTTCGATACGCTGCAAGCCTATTTCGGTTCACTGTACATCAACGACTTCGTCAAATTCGGCCGCATCTATCATGTCCAGACGGAGGCGGAAGCCGAGTACCGCGCGACTCCGCAGGACATTGGCAAGATCTATGTCCGGGCACAGAGCGCCCAGGGCACGAACATGATTCCCCTGGACACGGTCATCACGACGGAATATCAAAGCGGGCCGGATCCGGTGAACCACTTCAACGGCTATAATACCGCCCTGGTGCTGGGCGCCGCCGCGCCGGGCTACAGTTCCGGACAGGCGCTCGAAGCGCTGGACCGTGTGGGGAAAGAGGTGCTCGTTCCGCAGGGCTATGCCATCGACTACAGCAACATTTCGTTTCAGGAACGGCGGGTGGGCGGGCAGTCCGGGCAGGTGTTTGCCGTCGGTCTCTTGATGGTGTTTCTGGTCCTCGCGGCGCAGTTCGAGAGCTGGGTGGTGCCCTTTGCGGTGATTCTGGCGGTGCCGTTCGCGGTCTTCGGCGCCTTGTCCGCGGTGTGGATGCGGGGGTTCGAGAATGACATCTACTTCCAGATCGGATTGGTGACCTTGATCGGCCTGTCGGCCAAGAACGCGATCTTGATCGTCGAATTTGCCAATACGCGGTATGAGGCTGGCCGCCCATTGATCGACTCGGCCATCGACGCGGCGCGCCTGCGGTTCCGCCCGATCATCATGACCTCCATGGCCTTCATCTTCGGGATGTTTCCCCTCGTCATGGCGCGCGGGGCCGGCGCCGCCAGCCGCCAGTCCATCGGGACGGGCGTGTTGGGAGGCATGCTGGCCGCCACGTTCCTGGCGATCTTTTTCGTGCCGTTGTTTTATGTGTTGATCCGGACGCTGTCGACCCGCCGGCCGGCCGCGGCCGTTCCCGCCGGATCGGCGGAGACGTCGAACCCGGCACAGGAGGAGGAGCGTTAATATGCAGCGGTTTCTCGCCCTCGGACTCTCGGCCATGCTCGCCTCCTGCGCGCTGGGGCCCGATTATGAACGGCCCCAGACGGAGACGGGCGGCCAGTTCCGGATGGCGGTGGCTCCCGCCGATGCCCCGTCGCTGGCCAACTTGCCCTGGTGGGAGTTGCTCCGGGATGACCAGCTGCAGGGGTTGATCAAGATCGCGCTGGTTGAGAACAAGGATCTCCAGCGTGCGGCGGCGGTAGTGGAGGAGTTTCAGGCCCGCGCCCTGCTGGCCAAAACAGATTTTCTTCCCGGGATGACCGCGTCGGGTAATGCGCCGAACCTGGGCCGCAAGACCATCTTCCTGTTTCCCGGTTTCGCCAACCCGTTCAACTATTATCTGCAGGGAAATCTCTCCTGGGAGCTCGATGTCTGGGGACGCATCCGGCGCTCCAATGAAGCGGCGCGCGCGGATCTGCTGGCGAAAGAAGAGAATCGGCGCGCGGTGGTCCTGCAGCTGGTCAGCGGGGTCGCGGAAAGCTACTTCAACCTGCTCCAGTTCGATGCGCAGCTGGATATTGCGAAGCACACGCTGCAATCGTGGGAGGAATCCGTCCGCATCGCCCAGGCGCGGTTGAAACAGGGGCTGACCTCGCGGCTGGATACGGATCAGTTTGAAGCCGAGCGGGCCAACGCCGCCGCGCGGTCGGCGGAACTCGAGCGGCAGATGGTGCAGGCGGAAAACCAGCTGAGCGTGCTGCTCGGCCGCAAGCCCTTCGCGATTCCGCGCGGCCGCCCGTTGAACGAGCAAGTGGTGCCTCCGGAGGTGCCGGCCGGACTTCCGTCGGACTTGTTACAGCGCCGTCCGGATCTGCTTGACGCAGAGCAGCAACTGGCCGCGGTGACGGCCCGCATCGGCGCCGCCAAAGCGGAACGGTTTCCGAAGATCTCGCTCACGGGACTGCTCGGTGCCGCCAGCCCGCAATTGTCGAAACTCTTCACCGATCCCGCGTCATTCGGCGTCGGAGGGATGGGGTTTGCCGGGCCGCTCTTCAGCGGGCCGGTCTTGGGCTATCAGCAGGAGGCGATCGAGGCCCAGGCCAAGCAAGCGCTCGCGCAGTACGAGAAAACGGTCTTGACCGCCTTCCGTGAAGTGGAAGATGCCCTGGTCTCGGTGCGGACCGCCCGCGCCCAGAATGAAGCGCAACAGGCGCAAGTCAACGCGCTGCAATCCGCGCTGCGTCTGGCCGAATTGCGGTATAAGGGCGGACTGGCCAACTATCTCGATGTGCTCGTGGCGCGGCGCAATTTGTTTGAAGCCGAATTGGCTGTGACGGGGTCGCGCCGGCTCCATTTGGTGTCGGTTGTCCAGCTCTACAAGGCGCTCGGCGGAGGCTGGTCGCCCGACATGGCGCGCGCGAACGAACCCAAGGAGTAAGCCCCATGGAGAAGCCTGCTGAGACGGACTCCCCGATTCATGAGTTGCTCGCCCGGCGATGGAGTCCCCGCGCATTCGATGAACGGAGGGTCGAGCCGGAGCAGCTTCGTGCCCTGCTCGAGGCGGCGCGCTGGGCTCCCTCTTCCAGCAATGAGCAACCCTGGCGGTTTGTCGTGGCCACCAAAGACGACCAGGCGGCGTATGACCGGCTTCTGGCCTGCCTGTTGGAGGGCAACCGCAAATGGGCCTGCCGGGCGCCCGTACTCCTGCTCTCCGTGGCGCAGATGAATTTTGAAGACGACGGCCGGCCGAATCGGCATGCCTTTCACGATACCGGGATGGCCGTTGAGAATCTGCTTCTCCAAGCGTCCGCGCTCGGACTGATCGGGCACCCCATGGCAGGCTTCGATATCGAGCGCACGAGGGCGGAACTCACGATTCCGTCCGGCTATGAGCCGGTGGCGATGATCGCCGTGGGGTATCCCGGTGATCTGACCGTGCTCCCGGACTATTTGCAGCAGCGCGAAGTGAAGCCACGGGAACGGAAGCCGCTGGCGGAGATCACCTTTGCAGGACAGTGGGGCGTTCCACTGTTTCTACGCCGGTCGTGAGAGGGTACGGGGATGCTGCCGTTAAGCGGGAAAGTGGCCATTGTGACCGGTGCGTCCAGCGGGATCGGACGAGCCATCGCCGAACGGCTGGCCGGGGACGGCGCGCTGGTGGTGGTGAATTACCATCACAGCGAGGACAAGGCCAGGCAAGTCGTGGCAGGAATTCAGGCGAAGGGCGGGAAAGCCGTGGCCGTGCAGGCCGATATGAGCCAGGTGGCGGATGCGCGGCGGTTGATCACGGACGCGGCGGCGCAATTCGGCCGGCTGGATATATTGGTGAACAACGCCGGGAAGTTCGTGCCCAAGCCGTTCTTGGAGACGACGGAAGCGGATGTCGAGGCCCTCATGAATCTGCATGCCAAGGGGCCGTACTTTGCGATGCAAGAAGCGGCCAGGGTGCTGCGCGATCACGGGCGGATCGTCAATATTTCCAGCGCCGGGACCAAGCTCCACTATTATGGCGCCACGGCCTATCTTGGGAGCCGCGGGGCGCTCGAGCAATTTACGCAGGGGATTGCGCATGAACTCGCCCCGCGAGGGATTACGGTGAACACGGTGTCGCCGGGGTTTACCGATACGGGGGTGTTGACGGACCAGTACAGGCAGATGGGCATTGAGCAGTCTCCCTTCAAACGGATCGGGCTTCCAGGCGACATTGCCGAGGTGGTGGCGTTTCTCGTGAGCGAGCCGGCGCGCTGGTTGACGGGGCAGACGATACAGGCGGGCGGCGGCATTGTGATGTAGAAGGCCGGCGATGGCGGATCAGAAGATGATGGGGGTTGCCGGGCCGCAGGGTTGCCCGCAGCGTGAATCCTGCGCACTTGAATTTCGAGACCTGGCTCATGCAGAACAAGAACCGGATTTCTCTCACCTCACACGGGTAATCTAAAGGAGTGACGATGGCACGGCAGAACATTTCGACGGGTGGTCCTTGGGAAGCGAAGATCGGGTATTCACGGGCGGTGCGCGTGGGCTTTCATGTGCAGGTCTCCGGGTCTACGGCGATGACGCCGTCCGGCCTGGTGGGCAAGGGCGATCCCTACGCGCAGACGATTCAGACCTTCAAAACGATCGAAGCGGCGCTGCAGCAGGCCGGCGCGACGCTGGCCGATGTCGTGCGGACGAGAATCTACATGGCGAATATCGATCAATGGCAGGAGGTCGGACGGGCGCATGGTGAAGTGTTCGGCAACATCCGGCCAGCCACGACGATGGTGGAAGTGAAGCGGCTGATCGATCCGGACATGCTGGTCGAAATCGAAGCCGATGCGATCATGACTCACGGGTAGCAACGCGCGCGGCGAATGGAGGGGGCGCACATCCTTTTTGAGGGAAAAGGAGGGAGAGAGTGATGGCTACCGTACAGCGTGTGAACAAGAAGAGGCCGAAGGCCAAGAAGCCGCCGGTGTTGAAGCCCGATGGGATTATGCAGTTGGGGCTGGGATTCTGGGGCTCGAAAACATTGCTGAGCGCCATTGAATTGGGCCTCTTTACGGAACTGGCGAAGGGCGCGCTCGATGCCGAGGCGATTCAAGCCCGCTTGTCGCTCCACCCGCGCAGTGTCCGGGATTTCCTCGATACGCTGGTCTCGCTCGGTCTGTTGCGGCGAACGGGCCGCCGGTACGCCAATACGCCAGAGACCAATCTGTTCCTGGATCGCAACAAACCGTCCTACGCCGGCGGCATGCTGGAGATGTGCAATGAACGGCTGTACAAGTTTTGGGGGTCGCTGACGGAGGGTCTGCGCACCGGCGCGCCTCAGAACGAAGCGAAAGAAGGCGGCAACTTTTTTGCGGCGCTCTATGCGGATCCCATCAGGCTGGAAGGATTTCTCAAGGCCATGACGGGATTGAGCTTCGGCGCGGCCCGGGCCATTGCAAAGCAATTCCCCTGGAAACGGTACAACACGTTCGTGGATGTGGGCTGCGCCCAAGGTGGCGTACCGGTGCAAGTGGCTCTGGCGCATCCGCACCTGAGCGGCAGAGGGATGGACCTGCCGGTGGTGCAGCCGATTTTTGAATCCTATGTGCGGGCACAGGGACTGGAGCGGCGTCTGCAATTTCACCCGGCTGACTTTTTTACGGCGCCCCTGCCTCAGGCCGATGTGATCATCATGGGCCATATCCTCCATGACTGGGATCTGGCAGAAAAACGGATGTTGCTCAAGAAAGCCTATGAGGCCTTGCCGAAAGGCGGAGCCTTGATCGTGCACGAGACGTTGATCGACGACGGCCGGAAGACGAATGTGCTGGGGCTGCTGATGAGCTTGAACATGCTCATCGAAACGCCCGGGGGCTTTGATTATACGGGCAAGGATTGCCGGGGCTGGATGAAAGAGGCGGGATTCCGCAAGAGCTACGTTGAGCCGCTCGCCGGGCCCGACTCGATGGTGGTGGGGATCAAGTAGACGATGGCCGATCAGAAGAACCGGCTGGTCTCCAATGTAGCAGGCAACTTCTACGTGGATGCGACCTGCATCAATTGCGATACCTGCCGCCAGCTGGCTCCCTCCAGCTTCGAGGAATTCGGCGAGTTCTCGGCCGTGCGGCGTCAGCCTGAAGGAGAGCGCCAGATCCATCAGGCGTATCAGGCGTTGCTGGCCTGCCCGGTCGGGGCAATTGGCACCGAGCAGGGCGACAAGGTTGCGCTGCATAGGGCCATGGCAAGCTTCCCCCTCCCGCTCGAAGACGGCGTCTATTTTTGCGGCTTCAATGCCGAGAAGTCATTCGGGGCGAACAGTTTCTTCATCGAGCATCCGGCGGGGAACTGGCTGATCGACTCGCCGCGCTACGTCAAACATCTGGTCGAGGCGTTTGAGCAGAGAGGCGGCATCGCGTCCATCTTTCTCACGCACAAAGACGATGTGGCGGATGCCCATCAATACGCGGCGCATTTCGGGGCGGCACGGATCATTCACTGCGGCGATGTCGAGGCCATGCCGGATGCCGAGTGGGTGATCGAAGGGTTGGACGCCATCGAACTCGCCCCGGGCTTTCTGGCGATTCCGGTCCCAGGGCATACGGCCGGGAGCATGGCCTTGCTGTATCACAACCGGTTTCTCTTTACCGGCGATCATCTCTGGTGGGATGCGGCGGAACAGCGGCTGGGTGCCCCGCAACGGCTGGTCTGGAGGAAGCGCGTGCTGGTGGACTCGATCCAGAAACTGCGGCACTATTCCTTTGAGTGGGTGCTGGCCGGGCACGGGGACCGGATCAGGTTCACCAGCGACGAGATGCAGCGGCAGTTGCAGGCGCTGGTTGAGCGGCGGCAGATCACCACGGCGTGCTCCTAACGATGATCACACAACTGGCTCAGTGGGTCGATCGCAATATTCTCTCGCTCGGACGAGACATGCGCCTCTCCTACCTGCCGCCGCTGATGGTCTATATGGCCTACGGCATTTCCGGTCTGACCGGCATCGTCGGCACATTTTTCGTGAAAGAGTATCTGGGTCTCTCGGCCTCCTTCCTTGCCGCGCTGGGATTCTGGGCCGGCATTCCCTGGGCCCTCAAGATGCCGATCGGGCATACGGTTGATCTCCTGTGGCGATGGAAAGGCTGGCTGGTGGGGCTGGGCGCCGGATTCCTGGCTGCCAGTCTCGGCATCATGGCGGCGCTCATCGGCCATCGCGAGGCGATGACGGCGATCCTCCCGGCGGAAGTCTGGTTCGTCATCAGCACCCTGCTCGCCCCCATCGGCTACGTCCTTCAGGATGCCGTGGCGGATGCGATGACGGTCGAAGCGGTGCCACGTGTCGATGAACGCGGCCAGCCGTTCGACGAGGCGGCGCGCAAGCTCATGCACACGACGATGCAAACGCTCGGACGTGTGGCCATCATCGGCGGCGGCATCCTGGTGGCTCTGGTCAATGTCTCCATGTTCAGCGGCACTGAAGGATTGCCACAGGCAGAACTGGTCAAGATCTACCAGCGTATTTATTTGATGGCGCTGGTGATCCCCTGTGTGTCTGTCCTCGGGCTGGTTGTGGCTTGGTGGCTGCGGAGGCAACAGCGCCAACAGTTGCTGCAACAGGGGTTCTCACAGGCGCAGGCTGCGCAGATGGTGCAGGCGCGGGAGGAGTCAGGCGAACCGACGACACCGAACTGGTGGATTCTCGGCGGCAGCCTCGCCTTCGTCCTCTTTACGCTGACGGTGGGCTTCGGCGGCTTTGCCTACAGCGAAGAGATTGTCTTTGCCGGGTCCATGGGGATCGTGCTCTTTCTGATGGCGAAATTGGTCCGCGAATTGGAGCCGGATAAACGATTCACCCTCGTCGGCACGGCGGTCGTGGTTTTTCTCTTTCGCGCGATTCCCGGTTCAGGGCCAGGCGCGACTTGGTGGATGATCGACCATCTGAAGTTCGATCAACAGTTTCTCTCGGTGCTCTCCTTGATCGGCAGCACGCTGACCTTGGTGGGCATGTTCGTGTTCCGGCGCTTCATGGCCGAGCGCTCCATCGCCTATGTCGTCGGATTTCTCACGGTCATCGGCACCCTTCTGGCGCTGCCGATCGTGAGCATGTTCTACGGCTTGCACGAATGGACGGCCAGGATGACCGGCGGGGTCGTCGATGCGCGGTTTATCGCGCTGATCGATACGGCGCTGGAATCCCCGCTGGGCCAGATCTCCATGGTCCCCATGCTGGCCTGGATCGCCAACTCGGCACCGGCGAATTTGAAAGCGACCTTCTTTGCCGTCATGGCCTCATTCACCAATCTCGCTCTCTCCTTCAGCCAGCTCGGCACCAAATACTTGAACGAGATCTTTGTCGTCACGCGGGAGGTGAAGGATGCGGCGACCGGCGCGATTCAAACGCCCGCTGACTACAGCCAGCTCGGCCCGCTGCTGATCATCCAATTGCTGTTAGGGCTTACGCTCCCATTTATTGCCATCATGTTTGCGAAAGTGACGCGCTTTAAGAGCGCGTAAGGGAGAGAGGCTGTTTTACGCGTGGGCGCGGACGAAGCTGAGCAGCCGGCCTGGGAAAAAGGGCATGTTTCTCTCCGGCAAGCGGATGCGCCACTCGGTGCGGTCATAGCCTTGGGAGGCCATGTGGGAGCTGAACTGGCCGCAACGGCTTCTTCCTGGATCGACGAGGAGAATTTGGCAGGCCGGGTTGGCGTGGTCGGCGAGAAATCCCGCGAGCAACGAGGGATGGTCCCGCTCATAGAGCAGATCGCTGCCGATAATCAAGTCAAAGCGGCCGAGGTCGAGATTTGGTTCCAGCCATGCCGTTCTGAAAAAATGGATCGGCGCGAGTCCGTTCAGATCGGTGTTGTGCCGGAGAAATTCTTCCGCCAATGGATGGTAATCCGTCGCGGTGATGTTGGCGCCGCGCCGCCGCAGGACGAGACTGGGCAAGCCGATACCACAGCCGACTTCCAGAATGGTTTTGCCCTCGATGGGGAATCGGCTCATCTCTTCCGCCAGCGCCAGCCCCGATGGCCACACGACGCCGAAAATCGGCCAGGAGGCGGAGGAAATCCCGGCCCGTTCTGCGCAACCGTCAGGGTCTGAGAACTGCCGCCGATCGAGCAGCGTCCGAATCTGATACGCGGTCGCTCCCATATGGTAACCGGTGGTTTCGACCTCGTAGCCTGGTTTGCGTGCATCCATCTATTGTTCAGCATAGACCCTTCTCTCCCGCAGAGCCATGTAATTCACGGTCTCTAGGAAGTTGCTGGTGTCATTCCAGGCGGTTCTGGTATCCCATTGATCTGTGCTGTATGATGACTATCTGCCTTTAAGGCGGAGTGAGGGTAGATCGACTGGCCGAATCCTTCCAGCGATTCCCTCCTCTTACGTTGTACGTTTCACGACCTTGAAGAAAGGGGGCGACCGGTTTCGACGGGGATACTGAAGTCATCGGTGCATGTCGAGCTCCTAGGAACTCGTTAAACTTCTGGGAAAATGTAACTGCCAATCAAGAACTGGCACTCGCAGCTTAATTAACTGCGACGTTCCTCCACCTGAGGCCCGCGGGGGTGGTCGGAACGCGATACAGCGGGCTGGTCCAAGGCTGGTGCTCAGCGGCTGAGGACGAGACAATACTGGGCTAGTGGCCAGTCTAAGCCAGCCGATGGGCGTGGGTGGCCGCGAAACTAAAACGATCGGCTACACATGTAGATCCGGTGTGCTGACGGTCTTCGGACAGGGGTTCAACTCCCCTCGCCTCCACCAAACTATATGCTCTCGACCCGGGGCCATTCGATTGGCTCCGGGCGACCCTCCTCGGACATCCAGATACTCCTTCCATGATGACGAAAGAAATGGATCACCTATGTCTTACTACAAGGAGGTGCCGTGAACACTACGATTCATGAAGTTGGGGAGCAGATCTATCGGATTAGTGTGGACGTTCCGCCTGAGGCGATTCCCGTTCCAGGAGGGTTTACGTTTAATCAGTATTTGCTGCTTGACGAGGAACCGCTCTTGTTTCATACGGGCCCCCGTCCGTTCTTTCCTTTCGTGCGAGTCGCCATTGAACAAGTCATGCCGGTCAAGAACCTGAGGTATATCGGCTTCTCGCATTACGAGCAGGATGAGTGTGGGGCCTTGAATGAGTTTCTTGCGGCTGCTCCAGATGCGCAGCCGGTCTGTAGCCAAGTGAACGCATTGATCAATGGCGGCGGGATGGACCGTGCGCCGAATGGGCTTGCCGATGGCGCCACGCTGCGGATTGGCAAGAAACGATTGCGATGGATCGATGCGCCGCATCTGCCTCATGGGTGGGAATGCGGCTATCTGTTTGAAGAGACGACTCGCACGCTGCTGTGCGGGGATCTTTTCACTCAGCCTGGGTCGGGAATGGCGCCCGTGACGGAGGGGGACATTCTTGGTCCGAGTGAGGCGATGCGACAAGGCATGGATTATTATTCCCATGGCACCGCGACGAACTCGCTTCTGCACAAGATTGCGGATACCAACCCTGTCTTGCTGGCCTGCATGCACGGCAGCGCCTGGCGTGGGAATGGCCATAATTTGTTGCGCAATCTAGCAGGCGTGCTTTCCGCAAAAGTCTAGCCGATGAAGGCCGAGGGAGAGACGATAGTTCACCGGGAGCCTGCCGTTTGGCTTTTAGACCGGCTTCAACCTGATCTGAAGATGCCCAGTGCCTATCGTCGGCTGGGTGCTCTGGATTTGCTTCGCCGTTTTCGGTACGGTGAAGGGTCTGACTGGCTGCGTTGCTGTGTGTCTGACGAGAGGGATGTGGATGAGAGGCCGATCGACAATCTCCGCTCTGGGACTGAGTCTGCTCGTTGGACTGTTTTGCTGGGCAAGTACTTCGGCGGCCAACGAGAGTCGGCCTGCCAAGCAAGAGCCTCCGGCCATCTCCCCGCCGTCCGTTGGCAAGCCGGAGTCTGCTGTCCCTCCCGTCAAGCCGCATGGACTTGAAGGGGAAGCCAAGCCTGCCGAGAAAGGCAAGGCGGCTACGAATAGCGGCGCGGCACTCAAACCGGCGATCCCGCATCCTGCCGAGATCGCCGGCAAGGATGGTGCTCCGATGGTGCTGGTCCCGGCGGGCGAGTTCATCATGGGGAGCGATAAGGGCGATGAAGACGAGGCGCCCATTCACCGTGTGTATCTGGACGCGTTTTATCTCGACAAGTTTGAAGTGACGAACGGACGCTTTGCAAAATATGTTGAGGCGGTTCAGAGCGAACCGCCCTGGGGGTTTGCGGACAAGGACACGCCCCTTGTCCAAGCGGATCGGCCGGTGCGGTGGGTCAGTTGGATGGATGCCACGGGCTACTGTTTGTGGGCGGGCAAACGGCTGCCGACGGAAGCGGAATGGGAGAAGGCGGCCCGCGGGACCGATGGAAGAATTTATCCCTGGGGGAATGATCCTCCGACTCCTGCTCATGCGGTCTTCGGGCTCAAAGAAGGGGGCGCCGAGACGGTGTCGCCGGTCGGCAATCGCGACAAGGGGAAGAGCCCGTACGCAGTGCATGATCTAGCCGGGAATTTGTATGAATGGGTGATGGATTGGTACGACGAGGAGTTTTATTCGAACTTTGCAAAAAATCCGGCCATCAACCCGCGCGGTCCGAGTGAAGGGACGGCGAAGGCGCAGCGCGGCGGGTCGTATATCAACAATCCCTACCGGCTGCGGTCTTCGTTTCGTACCAAGGGCAATCCCACCGAACAAGATCCGAATGTCGGCTTCCGCTGTGCGCAGGATGTCCCCAAGCTTCCCTAGCCTTTCCGAACTTACGCAGGATGCTGAAAAAGTCCGCCAGCAGCGTTCTCGCGGCGCTCAGAGGCTCTCCGTACGTTCAACAGTACGCCTTCGCCTCTTCGCTTGCTGCGGCCTTGCTGGACGGGCTTTTTGATCATCCTGCGATTGCTCTGAGCTGCTCCCGTGCTTGATTCATTCATCGATGTTGACGGTTCTACGCGAGTTTTTCCGCAGCCTGTTACGCCTGTTCTGCTGCTGCGACACCCTTCTTATAGGTCGAATACACATAGACGGGAATGCCCAGGTCCTTGAGCGTGGATTGGATCACGGGTTGTACTTCATCCCAGGTCAATCCCCCCACTCCTGTCGCGAGCCTTGGCAAAGCCAGGCTTGTGACTTGCTGAGCCTGAGCTTCTTTCTTCAAGGCTTGCAGCACATGGTTGATATTGGGGATCGTGGCTTTCCCCGGTTTGCTCTGATGGCCGTCCGGCGGTTCTTGAGTGAACAGATTAATAATGACGGGTGATCCCGGTCCCTTCCAGCTCCACAAGGTTCCCGGCTTGGGATTATAGGTTTGACAGTAGTGCCGGAAGTCCTTGTACATCCCAGGCCATTGTTCGCGAAGCGATAAGGCCAGGCCTTGCTTAAAATCGTCGTGCGGTGAGACTCCATGAGCAATGGCGGCAGCTTTCGATAAGAGCAAATCCCCTGTGACTTCTTTGATCATGACAACTCCTTTGTATGATGAACGCCTGTGTTCCAGATAAGGCTTTTTCTTCGCTGGGTCAATCGGGACAGGAGGATATTTCTCATCCGGCCGTCACGAAGATGTTTCCCGTCAGCTTGAGGGAGAGTCTCTGCTGTCGTCCTGAAGAGGGCGCGGTAGGTGGGGGACTTGAACCGGTACCAATTATTGATTAGGGTATTTACCGGCATCTCTCAACGGGATAACCGAGAAAGGACGGATGGTATGAAGAATCCAATCACTTTGTATGCGGTCATGGCCGTGGTTGTTATGGGAGGCGGGGGCACGGCCTTTGCCCAGGTTCCTTCTGCTGGGGATATGCAGCAACGGCTCGATCAGGAAATGGCGAATGCCAAGCGTTCCGCGACCGAGTCAACGTCGAACGTTCGTCAAGGGGCCGGCAATGTTAAATCCGAGGCCGAGCGAAAGATGGAAGAGACGGCCGCTCAGCATAAGAGCCAGGCTGAAGCGAAGATGACGGAAGAAATTGAAAAGGCAAAGCAAAAATCCCAGGGCATGGGACGGTAGGTTACTCTGACTCCGCTGTGATCATGGCAGGAGAGTGGTTGTACGGCTCTCCCCTTGTTGTTTCTCCCGGCTGTTTTCCATCCTCTTCGAAAACCGATGAGCGGCCGCATGAATGACAGAATGGCTCGGGCATACGTTATGCTTTGCTGCTTATGTCGAAAGTCTACGCCGAGGCTATTGACACCTGTGTCTAATGGGCGTACAGGGGAAGTGCGGCCCATGATGTTCCGAATTGCGGGAGATCGGGCAGACCGCGCGGCTGCTATCCAGGTTTCTCGCTGACTTCATCAGAGAGGAGGGTGGATATGAGCGACGCAACGCCACCTGGTCCGTCAGGCCTGCCGATGCAAAGGTAGGCTTCTCGTCGGTTGTGCGAGCCGGTTCTCCACTGGCTGTGCCTCATGGCACTGGAAATCGACAGATTCCAGCCAGTTTTTCCGTGGGGTGCCGAATGCTGGCACAAGGAACCCAAGACCCTGGGATTGACGATGTCTCCCCCGACTGGAAGTCTTTCGGGCTTGCTTCGCGCAGGTCTCGCGGGCCGCGACATAAGAGTAAGGTCTATTCTCTCGGCGTCCTAAGCGCCACTCACGGGCGGCCTCCCACCATAGTGCAGGGTCGCCCGTGCTGTTTTCACCACTCCGCCTTGTTTCTGCGCTCATGGCCCCTTTACAATACCTCGTCTCTCTCACCGAAGGAGGCCGCTATGGGGCTTGCCGATCATCAATGCGTGCCTTGCCGGGGCGGCGTCCCTTCTCTGCCCGCTGAGCGGGTCCAGGCGCTGCTGAGCGAACTCGGCCGAGGCTGGTCGTTGAACGCGCAGGGCCATCTGGAGAGGCTCTATACGTTCAAAGATTTTGCTCAGGCCTTGGCCTATGTGAATACCGTGAGTGCGATTGCCGAGGCCGAAGGCCATCATCCGGATCTCTACCTGGCCTGGGGGAAGTGCAAGGTGGAGATCTGGACACACAAAATCAACGGCCTGACGGAAAGCGATTTCTATCTCGCGGCAAAAGCCGACCGTGAATTCGAGCCGTTCCGTGCAGCGGCCAGGTAATTCCGAAGATGGTTATGTCATGAACCCACGAGGCATCACATGAGCGGCCAAGCCCAGGTGGCGCTCGTCAACATGCCGTTCAGTTACTCGAAGTATCCGTCGATCCAGCTCGGCACGCTCTCCGCTCTGCTCAAAGCAAAGGGCATCCCAGTCGATTGCCACCACTTGAATGTCCGCTTCGCGCACAAGATCGGTGTGCCGCTCTATGAAATGATCTGCGAGAAGCGCGCGCTCTTTGGCGAGTGGCTCTTTTCGTATCTGCTCTTCCGGGATAATCCCAAGCGGGCTGAATATCCGCGGGTCTTCAAGCCGGTCTTCGAGCAGGTGGCCCAAGAAAGCGGCCAGCCCATCTCCTTCTTTGAAGACATGGCGACGCGGACCGCTCCGCAATTTCTGACCTGGGCGATGACGGCAATCGATTGGGGCCAGTACAAGCTGGTGGGCTTCACCTCCACGTTCGACCAGAATGTGGCGAGCCTGACGCTGGCGAAATTGATCAAGGATCTCTATCCCCACGTCAAGATCGTGTTCGGCGGGGCCAACTACGACGGCGAGATGGGGATGGAATATTTCCGGGCCTTTCCCTTTATCGACTATGTCGTGGTGGGCGAAGGAGAAGAGGTCTTTCCTCAGTTGGTGAGCCATGTGCTCGAGGGGAAACCGGAATCCGTACCGAATGGAGTCATCTTCCGGGAGCAGGATCAGATTCGCTTGACCCCGAATCCGGCGCTATTTGCCGACTTCGCGAAGACCGGACCGCCGGACTATGACGACTATTACCATCTGCTGGCCGAACTCGGCGATGCGGCGCAGGGGTTGGATCGCATTCTCCTCTACGAAGGCTCACGCGGCTGCTGGTGGGGGGAGAAGCATCACTGCACGTTCTGCGGCTTGAATGCGCAGAGCATGAAGTTCCGCGCGAAGTCGCCGGAGCAGGCCGCGCGCGAGATGTCCGCCCTCTCCAGCCGGTACGACACGACCCGGTTCAGACTGGTCGATAACATCATCGACATGAAGTATGTCGAGAACTTGTTCGGTCAATTTGCCGCCGCCCACTGCGATCTCGATGTGTTCATCGAAACGAAGAGCAATCTCCAGAAGAGCCAGATCCGCACACTGGCCGTGGGGGGCGTGAAGTGCATGCAGCCGGGATTGGAAAGCCTCAGCCTCTCGCAGCTCAAGGCGATGGACAAGGGCGTGACGCCCATGCAGAACATCATCTGCCTGAAGTGGAGTTACTACTACCGAGTGGCGGTGTCCTGGAATATCCTCCTCGGCTTTCCCGGTGAAACCAATGAGGACTATCGGCGGCAGATCGATCTCCTCCCGTCCCTCTTTCATTTGCAGGCACCGGAGGCAACCGGGAAATTCTGGCTGCAGCGGTTTAGCCCTTACTTCACCAGGCCGCATGAATATGGGGTTCGGATTACGGCGCCTGGCATGGCCTATGAGTATGTGTATGATGCGGCACGCGTCGATTTGATGAAGATTGCCTACGATTTCGAATATGAACTCGACAACTGGCCGGTGGATCCGCACCTCTATCAGGAATTGGTCGGTTTGGTGGAAGAATGGCAGCGGCGGGCGCGCGGCAGCGACCGGCCGTTTCTGTATTACTCCAAGGCGATGGAGTACGTCACGGTCTACGACGGGCGTGATCCTCAGGCACCGACCAGGGAACGGTTCGACTGGCCTGCGGCCGGCATCATCGAGGCTTGCAACGAGGCGGCAAAGAGCCGGGATCAGATGCGTGTGACGCTGAAGGAAGCCAAGAGTGACCTGGCGCTCTCAGATGACGAACTGAACGAAGCTCTGAGGATCTTGACCAGCCGACGCATTCTCTACGAAGAGCGGGGGAAATACTTCACGCTGGCCATTCCGGAAAACCAATATCTCTGAACCACGCCGGTTTGCCGTCAGTCGAAAACTATTTCTTACATCGACAGCTTCTCGGCCACGTTGCGCATCTGCACCCCGTGGACGAGTGACGCCCCTCCCCTAATGGCGCAGGCCACATGCACCGCTTCCGTCATTTCCTCAATGTTCGATCCCTTTTCCAGCGACGCTTGGGTGTAGGCATCGATGCAATAGGGACACTGCACGGCATGTGCCACGGCGAGCGCGATGAGGGCCTTCTCCCGCTCCGTGAGGGCGCCCTCGGCAAACACGGCGCTGTAGTAGCTCATGAACTTGTCCCAGAGCTCCTTGTTGCCTTTCCCGATGTCGCTGAATTTACCCAGATCGTGCGCGTGATAATACGAGTCCATCGTTCAGCTCCTTTGGCCGGACATGAGGAATGGAAGTCGCTGTACGGAACAGGGGTGTGAGCGTTCAGGGTCAGGCATGACCGGGAGGATCAGGCTCGACCTGCGTGAGGACTTCGGAGAAACGGGTGCCGACAATATCCGTCACTTTGGCCATCAAATCGGTGACCTCTTTCCATTCAGCCGGCAGCAAGTCTTGCTTGAGCTGGGGATGAATCGCCCATTGGGCATCCACCTGTGTTCCCTTGCGGCTGACGAGGACGCGGAGGAGTTCGACATCCCAGGTGGCGGCTTCAGCCGGCCCTTCACCGGATGGATTGTTGTTCGTTGGCCAAGAAGGAGGTGTTGCGGTCGCCATGTTCAAATACTCCACATAAGATCGTGCGCAATTTTAGCCTACGGAGAGTCCGGCTGTATACGGGGTGTTGTTCGGATGTGCCATGAAGGATTCCGCTATCTCAGGAAACGGAGGGCATCATGGCTTGGATGGCGTGGCGCGCAGGGATTCCTGAATGACGGACAGCATAGGCTCATGGATGAGGCCATTGCTCGACACGAGCTCTTGGCCGTACAAGGAATGGGTTTCTCCACGTAGGTTTGTGACCTGTCCCCCTGCTTCTTTCAGGATGACCGTTCCTGCCGCCATGTCCCACGGATTGAGTTTGACTTCCCAAAACCCGTCGAAGCGTCCGGCTGCTACATAGCACAGGTCCAGCGCGGCGGAGCCGGTGCGACGGATGCCTTGTGCGCGGAGGGCAAAGCGGACGAAATGGTCAAGGTTGTTCTGTGGTGTCTCCCGGATATCGTAGGCGAAGCCCGTCACAAGCAGCGCTTGATCGAGAGCCGCCGTCTGCGAGACGTGAATCGGGCGGCCATTCAGATGCGCGCCGCCTCCACGTGTCGCGCTGAAGAGTTCATCGCGGGTCGGATCGTATACCACTCCCAATACACTCTGTCCCTGGTGTTCCAATCCAATGGAAACACAATAGGCGGGGAATCCGTGAGCAAAATTCGTGGTGCCGTCGAGCGGGTCGATGATCCACAGGTATGGCGAGGGTTCCTGATCGACTCGGCCACGTTCTTCGGCGAGAAAGCCGTGCGTGGGAAATTGTGAGCGGATGGCGTCGATCACACATTGTTCTGCGGCATGGTCCGCTTCTGTGACGAGATTGATGGCGCTTTTATATTCAATGTGAAAACCTGATTTGGCATAGCCCATCAAAATGGCTCCAGCCTGTCGCGCCGCTGTCATGGCCGTTTCAAGCAGGTTTTGGAGATCGGTCTGATGTGTTGAACAATTCATACGACTAGCGGAAGACTACCATGGAGCGATGATGACGGTACAAGCAATGGAAATAATTTAATTGGAATTTAGCAGGTGGCCGTTATGAAACGCCCGTCTGGCTGATCAAAGCATCGTATTAGAAGGCATTGATAATAGAGGATACGTCTAAATTACAAGACAGTTATCAAGCCTTGCGATACGAGTCGTCACAATGCTTCCTTCCATGCAAGGTACGATGATCTAATACGAATTAGATATTGTATGATTTCTGCTTGACAGTGTTTAGAAGCAATGTTATAAAGCAAGCATGCTTTTTGTGAGGATGTCGTGGAAGAGCTAACAGACATACTTGTAGGGCTGGAGCAAAGAATTCACGCCTACAAGAATCGATTTCAGGAATTAGAAAAAAAGAAGCGTCGTTTGGATGACGAAATTGCGACGATCAAGAAGTATCTTGAACTGGCCGAAACGCTCTACCGCGTGGAGGCCGATAAAGCCAAACTCGCCAGCCTGTCCAGCCAAATTATTACCGATGACAACAAGGGTGTGCGCGCGTTGCCGGTCATGGACGTGACGGATCAGTCGCGGGAAATTCTGCTGGGGCGAAGCAAGTACGTTGGGAAGAGCGTGCCGGAAGCGGCGTATGAAATTCTTCGCGAGTCAAATCGGTCCATGCATGCGAAGGAGCTGGTCCAGCGCTTAGTGGAAGGCGGCCTTCAGATCAAAGGCAAGACGCCGCTCACCTCGGTTGCGACGTCGCTCAAGCGGGATAAGCGGTTTAGAAAAGTTGGGCCGAATACGTTTGAAGCGTTGGAAGATGTGTTGATCCAAGCAGTGTAACGGGTAGTGTTGTTCCATCTCTTAACGACGAAGGGGGGTGAGACTCTTGGCAACGAAGAAACCAGCGAAGAAGGCAGCGGCGAAGAAGAAGAAGTAACCCGCCTCGAATTACACGCCGAGGGTGAGGCCACTCACTCTCGGCGTTAAAACTCTCATTTCCCCCGCAAGAGACAGTGAATCCCTTCCGAAGAGATCCCGCTTCATCGATGTGCACGGATGAGTGGCGAACGATTAGGAGGCTTGAAGGGCGACAGCCGGCAGGTGGCGGGTCACGGATACCGTCGAGCGCGCTTCTGATGCGGCCGGTTCCGCATTGAGGATCATCCATTTTTCCGGCTGACTGAGGATTTGCTTCACCAGACGGTTGTGCAGGGCATGTCCTGATCGTTCAGCGCTGATGTGGCCGATGAACGGCATGCCGAGCAGCGAGAAATCGCCAATCAGGTCGAGGATCTTGTGGCGCACGAACTCGTTGGGAAATCTGAGCCCTGATTCGTTGACCACGCCCTCTTCTGACAGCACCACCGTATTCTCCAAGGTTCCGCCTTGCCCTAGGCCCCGCGCCCAGAGCGCTTGCACTTCATGGAGAAATCCAAATGTCCGTGCTTCGGCGATGTGCTGCTCGAAGTTGGCGGCGGTGCATTCATGCATGTACGTCTGCGTCTTGATCGACGGGTGATCGTAGTGAATCGTATAGGTAATGCGCGGTGTGGCAGAGGGTTCGATCCGAACCCACTTGGACCCCTCGGATACTTCGATGGGAGCCATAATCTTGAGATAGGGCTGACGGCGATTTTGTGACACCCGGCCGGCCGATTGGATCAGCTGGACGAAGGGGGCGGCGCTTCCGTCCATGACGGGCACTTCCCCGGCGGTCACATCGATATAGACATTATCGATTTCAAGCCCCGCCAATGCAGAAAGAACATGCTCAATGGTCTTGACCTGAAATCCGTTGCTATGAATGGCGGTGCAGAGTTCCGTGGGAACCAAGTGGTCGATAGACGCAGCAAGCGAGGCGCTGGTTTTCCCATTGCGAATGACGAACACCACCCCTGTGTTGGGGGGCGCTGGCCGAAGCGTCATGGTTGCGGGCTGGCCCGAATGGAGCCCGACGCCTGAACAGGTGACCGGTGCTGCAAGAGTCTGTTGGTTCCTCACGTATCCTCCAATAGTTACAGACGTGACGAACATAAAGCAATATGCATGCCGACATCGTATATATGTAAATATATGAATATATTGATGAATAATTACATGTGATCAATGCAACGCTGTTGTAAAAAAAATACAACTGTGCGTTTTCATTGGACGAAGAGGCTCAGATTGCGGACGTCGAGAGAAAAGACGCAGTTAGGGACGAGGATCTAATTCAATCAAGCCTTTGCGAATCGCCAAGATGGCTGCTTGTGTCCGGTCATACACTTGGAGCTTATGGAAGATGTTCCGCACATGATTTTTGACGGTCTTTTCGCTCAGGTCGAGGTTATTGGCGATTTCTTTGTTGGTTTTGCCATCGGCAACCAGCCGGAGCACGGTAATTTCCCGTTCAGTCAAATCGTGCTCAACCCACCCTGGCTTCTTGCCCTTTTTCTGAGCCATCAGCGAAAACTCGGCCAAGATCTTGCTGGCTACGGATGGATGGATCAGCGACTCCCCGCGGTAAATGGCCCGAATGGCCGCGACAATCTGTGACGATTCCGAGTCTTTCAAGAGATAGCCGGTGGCTCCGGCGCGGACGAGGTCGAAAATGTATTGCTGCTCTTCGTACATCGTCAGGGCGACGATGCCGATGTGCGGGAACTCGCGCTTGATTTGCCTTGTGGCCTCGACGCCCCCCATGCGCGGCATGCTCACGTCCATCAGGATCACGTCGGGCTCCAAGGTGCGCGCTTTTTCGACGGCTTCGATCCCGTCTTGCGCCTCTCCGACGATCTGAAGATCTTCTTTCGTTTTGAGAATAGCCGCCAATCCTTCGCGCACGACCCGATGATCGTCGGCGATTAAGACCTTAATCTTTTCCATGGTCGATCGTCTCCTTATTCACGAGGGGTACTTCAACGATGATGGTGGTGCCCCGTCCTTTTTTCGATTCGATATGCCCCTCTCCTCCGACGAGCCGCGCGCGCTCAATGATTCCGCGAATGCCGAAGTGGTCCCACTTGTCGGGGTCTCGAAGCACGGTGTCCATGTCGAAGCCGATCCCATTGTCGGAAATCGTGACCCGCAACATTTCGAGATCGATCTCCAGTTTAATGGAAACGCGGTCGGCCTTGGCATGCTTTTGAACGTTGCTGAGGGCCTCCTGGATGATGCGAAACAGGAAAATCTTGGTGCGGGGAAACAGGATCGCCTCATCCCCCGTGACCGAAAATTGCGATTGAATGTGCGACTGTGTTTCGTAGGATTTGAGATAATTCGTGAGAGCAGGAATCAGCTCCATCTTATCGTAGTGCAGCGGCCGCAAATTAAAGATGACTTGCCGGGCTTCTTGAATGGCCAGTTTCAGCTGCGCCTTGCTTTCCTTGATGGTGGCCAGGCTGGCGGCCGGGTCTTTCCGAACGAGCTGCTGGCAGAGATCGAGTTTGAAATTCACACCCGCAAGACTCTGCACCAGTCCATCGTGAATTTCACAGGCGATTCTGGTGCGTTCCTCGGTCACCGCGGCTCCGGTTTCCTTGACGTAGAGCCGGTAAAGAGATTGGTATTTGTTGAGGGTCTTTTCAATCTCCGCCGTGGCCCGGATGCGCGCCTCGATCAGCTCCCACATAAATTTGGCGCTGGCGCCGCCGATGATCGTGACGCCCATGCGATGGAAGTCCTGCAAGAATTGCCAGACATCGGCATCTCCCGAGACGTCGATGACCAGATCGACTTGCTCCATGGCCAGCAGTTTCCGGTAGTCGCGCGTGACGGGAATGCGCAGGCGCTTGGCGAGAGCGATGCCGGGAGCTTTGAGATTGACCTCCGCGACGCCGACGATTTGCACGAGGGGGTCGCTGGCGAAGATTTCCATCAGGGCGGCGCCGCCACGCCCGGCCCCGATGATGGCCACGGTCGTCGCGCCGACTTTGGACGATTTGTTCCGGACTCGGGGGGAACGCAATTTGGTGGCTGCCATGAATGCCTGACCTGTGTTCAGATGACCGTATGTATCCGACGAAGGCGCTGCTGGACCGGGAGGAGAGGGCGAACGCGCCGGCAAGAGCCGGGCAACGAGGAGCCTGCCGAGCTACCGCTCCCGGCGTTGCTGGGCCAGAGATTTCAGCTCATCCATGAATTGGTCGATGTCCTTGAATTCCCTGTACACAGAGGCAAAACGAACATAGGCGACCTGGTCCAGCTGATGAAGTTCTTTCATCACTTCTTCGCCCACGATCCGGCTCTCGATTTCGCTCTCGCCCATCTCTTGAATGCGCTTCTCGATCCGATCCGTGACGGTCTCGATAGTGGCGGTGCTGATCGGCCGCTTCTCGCAGGCTTTCTTGAGGCCGGAGAGAATTTTCGTGCGGTCGAACGACTCGCGCCGTCCATCTTTTTTCACGACCACGGGAAGAATTTCTTCCACGCGTTCATACGTGGTATAGCGCCGCTTGCAACCGAGGCACTCGCGGCGGCGGCGAATGACCTCGCCCTCTTTCGCCATGCGCGAGTCCACCACCTTATCTTCGAGTTCGTCACAGAACGGACATTTCACAGGTGGTGACCCTGCCCTAACAACGATGGGCTAGTAGGAGTGGAAGATTGGGAAGCGGCCACAGAGTGCCTTGGCTTGCGCACGGACCTCTTCCAGGACGGCCGGATTTTGCCGGTTTTGCAACACGCGATCGACCAGCTCCACGATCTCCTTCATCTCGGCCTCGCGCATCCCGCGGGTCGAAACGATCGGCGATCCAATCCGGATGCCGCTGGCCACGGCCGGCGGCTTTTCATCATAGGGAACGGCGTTCTTATTGACGATGATGCCCGCTGCATCCAGCGCCGCATCGGCCTCTTTCCCGGTGATGCCTTTGTTGCTGAGGTTCACCAGGAAGAGATGGGTGTCGGTGCCCCCGGAGACAATCTTATAGCCGCGGTCCAGCAAGCCTTGCGCAAGGACGCGGGCATTGGCAATGACCTGCTGCTGGTATTTCTTAAACGAGGGCGACAAGGCTTCCTTGAGCGCCACGGCTTTGGCCGCAATCACGTGCATCAAGGGCCCACCCTGAAGGCCCGGGAAGATGATCTTATCGACGGCTTTGGCATGCTCCGCCTTGCACATGACGATGCCGGCGCGGGGGCCGCGAAGCGTCTTATGCGTGGTCGTGGTGACGAAATCGGCATAGGGAACCGGGCTGGGATGGAGTCCCGCCGCGATCAGTCCGGCGATATGGGCGATGTCCACCATGAGATAGGCGCCGACGGACTTGGCGATCTGCTGAAAGCGCGGAAAGTCGAGCACGCGCGCGTAGGCGCTGGCGCCGACGACGAGCATGCGGGGTCGGCATTCCTCCGCGATCTTCTGCACGGCATCGTAGTCGATGGTTTCGGTCTGGCGGTCCACTCCATAGGAGAAGGCCTTGAAGATCATGCCGGAGAAACTGACTTTGCTGCCATGCGTCAGGTGGCCGCCTTGGGCGAGGTCCATCCCAAGAATGGTGTCCCCCGGCTTGAGGACGGAGAGGTACGCCGCCATGTTGGCGGACGAACCGGAATGGGGCTGCACGTTGACGTGGTCCGCGCCGAAGAGTTGCTTGGCCCGTTGGATCGCGAGGTCTTCGACGGTATCGACGTGCTGGCATCCGCCGTAGTAGCGCTTGCCGGGATAGCCCTCCGCATATTTGTTGGTCATGAGGCTGCCCTGAGCCGCCAAGACCGCGGGGCTGGCGAAGTTTTCCGATGCGATCAGCAATAACTTGTCGTGCTGGCGTGTTTCTTCTGCCTCAATGGCAGCATAGACATCCAGATCTGTTGCCTTGAGCGCTTCCAACGACCCTATCGCGTCCCGCATCGATCCTCCAAGCCTCTCTATACTTTCTTTTAAGCGGAAGGAGCTTCCGGTTCCTGCTTCTTCACCACACGCACCGTGATCGTCGCGGTGACGTCGCGCGGCATCTTGACCGGCACGGTGACCGTGCCCAGTTCCTTGATGGGCTGGGCGAGTTGCACTTTGCGGCGATCCACCGTGAAGCCTTGAGCGGCCAAGCCGTCCACGATGTCCTTGTTCGTCACGGACCCGAACATCTTGTCGTCTTTGCCGACCTGCGCCTCGATCGTGACCGTCACAGCCGACAGGCTCTTCGCATGCGCTTCGATTTCGAGCTTTTCCTTCTTCGCTTTTTCGGCGGCCACGCGCTTGACGTGTTCAAAGGCCTTGATGCTGCGGCTATTCGCCTCAACGGCCTTGCGGCGCGGGAGGAGGAAATTCCTGGCAAACCCGGTGGACACATCGATCAGATCGCCCAGGTGTCCGACCCCTTCGAGCGTCTCTTGAAGAATGACTTTCATACCCCTAACTCCTTCTGTTGGAAAGAGAAAGAAGATACTGGGGTGGCGGCCAAAAGTCAATTCTCAAAGTCCTTCTCCTAGGACCTCCTCCGGCTGGACAGGGGCTCTCATCCCCCTTTATCATGGTCCATTCCGAGTGGCGAATTGAGGAGTTCGATGGCGCTGACAGCGAGAGCATGTCTTGAAACCTGCGCGGTTCGGCTGGAGGCCGAAGGCCAACAGCTGACGCAGGCAGGCTTCGACCTGCCCGTGACGGTCACCCAGGGGCGATTGATCCAGACGATCGGGGGGCTGCATCTGTATGAATTTACGCTCCCTGCCGGCTGTTCCCTGGCCATCGACCTTCCCGTTTCGATCATTCCCGAGGAGGAATTGGAGGCGACCGAGGGCGTTGTGATCAGTTGCCGCGAGGGTGTTGCAAGGGTGCAGGCCGTCGATGCCATCGGTTCGTCGGTGCCGTCAGCCACCTTAATTCCCGACCGGGCCGGACATCTGCAGACCGTCGCAAAGCGGCTGGTGGAGATGATGACCAAGGCCGATGCCTATAATCTTGGTCCGGCCGAACGGCTGGTTCCGCTGCTGCTCTCGGCGGGGGATCCTGAGCAGCTGCATCAGGGATCATCCGCGATCCTTGGCACCATCTGGCAGGAGGATCGTGTGCTGCGCCGCCAGAAGCTGGCCAGTCTGGTGCTGGAGCTCATCCGGGCCAATAAACGCGTTCTGCTCATCAGTCCCGACCATCATGCCTGCGATGAGCTGGCCGGGACCGTCGCGCGCGCCATGAAAGCCAGCGGTTTGACCTATAAGACCTGGATCAGCCGGTATGAAATGACCACCGTGTCCCAGATGGCCGGCCTCTCGATTCAAGAGCTGGGGTTCGAGGCCCAAATGCATCAGTTCTATGCGAAGTCGAGGGCGGAAAAAGCCTCGCTGCGGCGGAAGTATGACCGGTTTCGTGAGCTGACCCCATTGCTGGCCTATAAAGGGCAAAAACAAAAGGACCTCGATGAAGTGCGCTTGCTGGAATGGCGCCTCCTGACCCAACTGAGCGAGCTGCAGGCCAAAGTGAAGGACGTGACCGCGATTCTCACGGAATACGACAATCTCCCCCTCTGGAGGCGGCTGGGCATGCAGACCGTGGGGAAAAACGTGGAATCGCTGCAGCAGTACCGTGTGTTGTACGAAAAACAGATCGGTGAATTGACCAAAGAACTCGATATTGCCAAGGTCCGCATAGAGGAACTGGTGCCGGAGGCCGCGGTACCGAAAGATCTGCGCCCGGAATTCGAGGAGCTCAAAGAGGACATCAAGAAACTCGGCGGCACCAAGAAGATTCGCGAATTGCTGGCGGCCGAGGAAGATACGAACCGGCAGGCCTTCATTCAGAACCGCCGGCTGGTGGTGGCGACACCAGCTCGTGTGGCAAGCGATCCGCTGTTCAGCCGCGTGCGATTCGATGTGCTGATCGCGGAAGACGCGCCCTGGATCGAGACCGCCTTGCTGTTTGCCGCCTCAGGACTGGTCCGGGAACGCATCGTGTTGAGCGGCGATCTTCGCGATGTCGGGCCGGCAGGATGCTGGACCATGCCGGAGGCTCAGCCGGCCTCGTAGAAAATCCTCTTCAATTACTTGACGCCGGTAGCGACAATTCAGGATAATCCCTCTTCCGACCCGAATGCCGAAGTGGTGGAATGGCAGACACACTGGTTTCAGGTACCAGCGACCGCAAGGTCATGCGGGTTCAACTCCCGCCAACTGCTTCCAGTCCCACTAAATCCCCGCTCCTAGGCAGAGATTCCAACGAATGACCACGCCCCAGAAGCCTTCTGGCTACACTGTTGGGGGTGTTGGTGGCTACACTTTTTCGCCGATCCCGTTACGGGAAGGCTATCTGCTGGTACGCTCGCTTCATTGTTCCTAGGGACCTTCAACCCATCCTCCAACGTCGAGAGGTTCAGAAAAGCCTTGGCGTTACAGCGTACTCTGAGGCATCTTTAAGGGCTGCGGTATGGGAGGGGAAGCTAGCGTCTCTCCTTCTCCAGATACGCCACCATCGGGAAAGCATGTCGCCTGAACAGATCCGTCACCTTCTCCAGCAGTACATTTCCACTCGCCTAGATGAGTGGGAGCAATCATGGTATGGCGGGGAGCATCCGGCTTGTGACCGAGTGGAGGTTGTATATGAGGGGGACCGTCCCGAAGAACACGGCACCTGGCAAGCGATAGAGGCTCGCCTCGCTGAGTGGGATGAGCGAAAAACCGTTGGCGCTCTGAAATCCAACAGGCTGGAGGGGTTTGACGGGGCGATGGAGGACTTCTTCCAGCGTTACGGGTTACGGCTGGAGAAGGGAACCCAGCTCTACCGGCTGGTATCCCGTGAGCTGGTGAAGGCCCAACAGACTATTGCTAGGGAGATTCAAAAACGGGTGCGGGGAAACTATGAGGGAGTGGCTGTCCCCGGTCGGTTGACCGTTGCTGCTGCCGTCCCAGAACATGGGAAGGAACCCCTACCTCCTGGTCCGCCTCTGTTGCTGTCGGTCGTTAGTGTGGACTATCTCAAGGAGCATGAACGGCAAGCGCCAGGGACACGGGAAGCCAAAAGGGTGGCGCTACGGACATTCATAGAAGTCATTGGGGATAAGGATCTTCGTTCAGTGACTCCGCAAGAGTGTCTCGGTTATCGGGATGCGTTGACCAAACTCCCCGCCCACATGACGAAGCGGTATTCAGGTAAGACAGCGGCTGAAGTTCTCAAGGAGACCGATGGGAAGAACGATATTCAACGACTTTCCCTCTCGACAGTGAACAAACAGCTTTCGTTCGTTCAGGGATTCTTCACTTGGGCGATTGCTCCCCCCCGTCTGTACCTCACACGGAATCCGGTAGATGGAGTGGCCTATCAGGGTGTGGTGTCATCGTCTTATGAACCGTTCGCCGATGAGGAGATCCGGCGACTGTTCACTTGTGAGGAGTACAAAGACCAGCTCCGACGACAGGGGCGTGGGGAGTATGCCCGATACTGGTTGCCGCTGATCCTCCTTTACACGGGCGCACGTCGAGAAGAAATCGCCGGTCTAGCCGTTACCGATGTGAAGACTGAGGTAGGCGTTCACTATTTCGACATCACTCCAGACGAAGCGAGGGGCCGACGACTCAAAACTAAAGTCAGTCGGCGGGTTGTCCCTATTCATTCTCACCTTCAGGAACTCGGATTCTTGGAATATGTGGAACTGCGCCGAAGGTCAAAGGGGGAGTTACTCTTCCCCACGCCACAACCGGCAAGACCTCCCCAAGCGGGGAAGTCTGGGACTGGAGGGCGGCGACGGTGGACAACACAAGGCGATGCCGTTGGTAAGTGGTGGGCTCGTCTTCTCAAACAGCAAAACGTAACAGGGAAGAAGGCCCTGCACTCATTCCGCTCAACCCTGACGACCAAACTTCATGCGGCTGGAGTAGATGGTGAAACCCGCCGAAAACTGATCGGACATAGCGGAGAGGATGTCCATGAGCAAACCTACCTCCGTCCGCACCTTCCGACACTCCAAGCGGCTTTGGAAAAACTAGACTTCCGTCCGCTCCTCAAAGGTCTCCCGAAGTTCAAGGCCTAAAAGGTTTTAAGTCCGGCTGTTAGGGCAGTGGGTGGAAGTTGTTTTGTATGACTCAGCCTTTTTGTCTCAACTCTTTATGCCGCATCAATGTTCGTTGATCTTCTTGCCGAACGCGCTCCTCAATGTGCCGAAGCTGAGCTTCCCCTTCGACAGTCCCACCAGCAAGAACGGCTTCAGCAACTTTTCGGGCATCCCTCTCACCATCTCGTAGTCCCTGTAGTGCCTGAGATAGGCCTTTCCGCTGCTGACGAACAACACGATACTCCTCATCCGGAATAAATTGATTCAGGCTTATATCGCAGACCTCTAGGGAGGCTCGCATGGCTTCGTCTTTTTCCATGACCAGGAGCAGTTCTATAGCCGCTCTGATTTCAGTCTTTGTGTAAGGGAGATCGGAGAGCGGATAGAACATAATCCCAGGTTCGCCTTCTTGTTCAAGAACAGCTCCGTATGCGGACACGATTTTAGAGGCCTTACTCATCGCGCTTTCTAGCTGGGCTATTTGTGCAGCGCGTTCAGCTCTCGGGTTTACGGATGTTTTGGGACCTGCCTTCTGGGATCGCCTTACTTTGAAGACAACCATCCCAATAAACCCCGCCATGACAAGTACGAAGATGATAGCTGTGAATCCAGCTTCAGTAGGTGGCGTAGGTGTCTGGTGTACTTGAGCCGTGACGGGTGCTTGGTTCGCTTGGGATTGTGCAATGTCTGCATCCAACTTTTCCAAGAACGACAAGTCTTTACTCTGAGCCATAGTCGAGTTAGCCGATCATCGGTCTCTACCATGATGGTATGGACCTCAAGAGGGAGGTCAGTATGTGGCCCGCATTGTAGGAGGGAACCGAAGGAGGCGCAAGGGCCGAGGGTAGAACCTCTAGGGGACTGCTAAGAGCGCCCTGCCACGTACCTTCTCCTTCATATCCCCCTCTATCCGATGATTGGTAACGGGGGGGCAGAGCGGGCAATACCATATCTGCCATGTCCTGATGGTCTGAACTACAGAGAAGATTGGGCCAGGGAATAGAGTAGCGTTTAATAGCTCAACGGAGGCGGAAGCCGCAGGATTTCAGCGGGCAGGGAATAGTCCTTAGCTTAGTGTGCGGCTTCTGGTTTCGTCTGAGGTTCTCCTTTCGGGGGGATTGTCAGAACCTCCCCCTTAACAACTCGAAAGACAAAAGTGTAAGGGAACGTGTCTTTTCCAACTTGAATTGGAAGCAGAACGCGGTAGTCCAAGCCGGTATGTGCCGTGACAAGTTTTCGGTTCAGATCATTGCAGACGTAGCCCTCTCTCGTACAAGGAAACATCGGCATTTGGGACCAGCCACCGTACTGGGAGAAGGTGACATTATCGCTAGAATATGCCATGTCGCTCAGTCTGCCTTTGCTAGGGATAACCGAGGGCGGTTGGGGAGAGTTTCTATCAACCAGTTTGACTCCACTATGAATTACCCTATGCGTTTGCCCGCCGATATCGACGTAAGCGGTTTCATCCCATAGAATTTTGAAAGGACCATCCACCTTATTGAGCAATTCAAATCCAAGCTGAGCATCTGGCCCAGTCCAGACAATCCGCAATAATTGATCCTCTGCCTGAAAGATTCTCCCCTTACCCGTGTCAACTTGAGATATCTTGAGTTCTCCGAATCGAGCTTGTGCGTCCTGGGGCCGCTGCACTTCAGATAATAAGACATCGTAATTCGCGAGGTAGGTTGGCTCTAATGCCCTAAGCCGTGCGCGTTCCTGCATGCGCTTCTGCATGTCATCGGCTGCATTACGGGCAACACAGCCAGAAGAAAATAGTATGAACGCTGACAGAAGAAAAAGTACGGCGGGACTTGGGGACTTCATTGTCAGTATCTCCTTACCATAGGTCTTTATCTTAGGGCGGAAATAGACTCGAATGGTTGAATAAGGAGGGGGAAACTTCACGGGCGACTCTTCTACCATAGCGATTTCTACAGGTCAACAAATCCCGCTGCCAGCCTAGTGAATCAGTAAAACATGGGCTTGCGTCCCCCCTGGAGACATGGTAATCACGAACTGTGGCTGATTGATTTGTCCTGAATCTTCCGTCTCGGATATCAGACTGCCCTTAGGCGCGGGGCGGTTGTGAGACGCTCCGGGAAGGGAGGATGCTGTATGACTCACAAGAAGCCACAGCCGGGACCAATCGCTTTCGTGAAGTACATCACGACAAGAACCGGCAAGGTGATCTACGCTGAGGACTACGGCCTGAAGGGTTTCCCCCTCAGACCGCGTCGCAAATCTCAGAAGTAGAACCTAGGATGGAGAAGCGGCCTCTTGGAGCTACCACTCTGGGAGGCCGTCTTCTTTTTCGCATAGTTGGGAAAGATTTTCAATTGGAGCGGCCTATTCGGTTCCTACTATCGCCATGCTCTGCTTTATTGATGTTCGCCTGTTGGCTCCAGAGAGTTAAAAGCCGTGGATTTCATTCATTCCTTAAGACCCCTACATAGGGGAAGGTGGGTTATAGAGTTTATGACCATCGCTCTGTGACCCTATCCCTTCCCATACATAGCCTCTCATAACCCTACAGGAATAGACCGACCAACAACCTCAAGAGAAGCCAGCCTCATGAATTCTCTCACTGTGTCCCTATGAGATGACGCCACAATCACAGCATCATGAATGGGAAGAGCCACGATACCCGCTCTTTGGCAGGAGAGTAGTACCTTGACCAGTACGCATGATTCCAAATACTGGAGGTAGTGACCGATTCCAGTTCCAAACAGGTGGGCGATGTTGGGGTGAGCCTGGCGAATGAGACCCACCACTGAGGCAAATCCTTTGGACCGATCTTCCTTACTGAACAACTCTCCAACGCCTTGCGGAAATCGTGAGCGTGTAGGGCTTTGATCAAACAACAAAGCACCCATGAGCTTCTTGATTCCTGGCCGTGATTCGATGGACAGACCTGGAATGTTATAGAGGTCATCCATAGTCGGCTGAGGCGCTTCAGCCACGATGTAGGCCAAGTGAACGATGATGGAACGGTAGTCCAGCTCCACGGTTCTTTCCTGATTGATCCGTAACACATAGGGTCGTTCCTTCTTCTTCACGTTCATCCAGAACCCACCCCACAACCGTCCTCCTGATTCTAAGCTGCTATGGGTGAACTTCCTCACCAAGAACCGCTGACGCTGATCGAATCGAGGGATGTTCTGACACTCAGGCGCAAGGAGATTCCCCGCCTCTTCAAGCATACGGTTGATGTGTTGCATGTGAGTTCGATACGTCACCGTCTGGTCTGTGTCCTGATATTCCACCAAGCCGGAGCGTTCATCTTCCTTGAGAATGATGACTTCCTGTTGATCGGTGAGGACACACACATCGGCTGGCCGTGTAACTCGGTACTGGCTTCGTAGGGCCTCCAGGTGTGGAGTCGTATGGAGTTCCGTTTGATTCTTTCGGCGAGGCCGATGGGCGGTGCTGAACCCAAACACCTTGGCATAGTCCCTCCCCCAGCGTTCGCCTAGACGTTGCTCAATCACGCCCATCGCATGCAGGTCATCGAGGACGGTCAAAAGCTTCTCATTGAAACAGGTGGGCCGATACCGACTACGAGCCGACAACCGTTTCTTCTCTCTGGTGATAAGGACGGCTTCCTGTCCGATGGAGTAGACATACAGGAGGTTGCTTATCACCGTCTCGATGATCTGTCGGTATGCCTGCAAGCGGTCGTCTGGAATGGATCGCTTGAATTGGTGATGTTGTGTCCATCGAGAGAAGATCTGATCTACCAGAACGGCAGCTTGCTGAGAGCCTGGGATGTAATAGAAGTTGAAAGGAAGGGTACGAGAATCATCTTCCTGTGAGGTCTCAACGGTCTCAGAAGGCCTTGAGCCGTTGATATGCGGTACTCCCCCTCGAAGTGCTGACTTCAATGCCTCCCGTTCTTGTTTGAGTTTCTTCACCTGACCCCATCGGCCTTCACGCTTGGCGGCTTGGATCTGCTTCGACTTTTTGGCGTATTGCTGTTGAATCATCGTCATGGTGTGTTTGGGTGTCCTTTTTTGAGATGGAGGAGATTCTTCCTCTTTGTTGTCTGGTGCTTGGCCACCGTTGCCGGTCGTTTCCCAAACCGATACGGATAGAGAGCACAGGCAACAACGGTACAGGCCTGAACTTCATGTGATGACCCACCAGAACAATCCAAACACTTCACCCGAATCGCTCTCAGAGGCGTGAGGAGTTTCCCCTTGTTGCTTGGGTCGGTGGTGGCTTCGTCTATTTGGATCTCTGTGCGGTGGTGGCGGTGGTGATGCTGTTCAACCTTCAATGACATCGTGTGCGAATCCTTTCTTGAGTAATTGAATACGTACTGAGCTAGCTCGCGTTTTGGACACGATCTCGCCTCAACCCATAGGAAGGTATGGGTCAGAATGAGATCGCTGTGAAAAAGGCTAGCTAGGTGGCCGGTATAAACATAGATCGCTGAGGGGATGGGTCGAGGAAATTAGCTTACGTCAGGCCTGCTCCTTCTTCGTCTTGGGAGCAAGCTGTTCATCCGAACTATCTTTCTCTCATGGTCAAGTTGTGCTGGGTAATCGACAAACCCAGCCACATAGTCTCGATAGAGTTTTAGAGACCGCCTCACCACCAACGAGATGGATGGTTTATCGTGTGGTGTATCCCCTGCTAACGCCTTCTTTAGGAAGGCCAATGCCTGTTCGGATTCATGGTCAGTCCTAAGGCGTCGAACTTCGGTGGTGTTTTTTGCCTGAAGTACGCATCGCCCATTGAGCGCTGGATTGGTAGTTGGGTTGTTGTCGCTGTTGTTACCGCTGCCGTTACCCGATGAAGAACGAGCCTCCAGCGAGGCCCAAGGATTGAGGGAAGAGGACATAGAGGACAAGAACTCCTTTCGAGGAAATTGAGTGTGTAAAAGGGTTAGGAGACAAACTGATGAACGGGGTGAAACGTGGTCCGTTAGCGAAACATAATACGAGGGGCATCACACAGAGATAGAATGAAACTGGAGAGAGATAGACTGAGCCCACCCACGATTCTGGGAAGGCCGTGGGGCATCCATTCGATACGCTGTGAGGCTGTGGCCGACAACCTTCAGTGGCCTTCTTAGGCCGTAGGAGGCTTTGTCTTGTTCTGGCTGCTAACTAAGCGTTAACGATTCGCTGAACGGTACAGTTCCCGATCCCCAACGTCTTGGCTATCTTCCGCATGCCCTCGCCTTTGGCTCTCAAAACGCGCACCTTGGCTTCTACAGCCGCACTAACACGGGGACGGCCTAGCACCTTGCCCTCTGCCTTCGCCCGCTTCAGACCGGCCCTGACACGCTCCACGATCATGCTTCGCTCAAACTCAGCGAAGACCCCCAGCATTTGAAACAACAGCTTCCCGCCTGGGGTCGTGGTATCGATCCCTTGCTTGTGGAGATAGAGGTTGGCGTGCTTGCTGTGGAGATCGTTGAGGAAGGTAACAAGGTCTTGAAGGCTACGGCCTAGCCGATCCACAGACCAAGCGGCCACCATGTCGAATTCACGGCGCACGATCCCTTTGCAAAGCCTGTCAAAGGCAGGCCGTCCCTCTCGCCCTTTCGCACCGCTGATTCCCTTATCAACAAACCGCTCTACCACTTCCCAGCCTTCTTTGATGGCTACCGCTTCCAGTTCCTTCAACTGATTCTCGACGCTTTGTCCGTCCGTACTCACTCGCGCATACAGCGCTACCCGCCTGGTCTTCTGAAGTCGCTGAAGCTCCATGGTGTGTCCTCCCTGTGTGCCGGGGACTGTACCATGCCTGCGTCCTGAAATCAACTGTATATAGGACATGCGTTTTGACACGCTCCACCCTGCATGGATGCAAGGGTTTGTGGGTCAGGATGTGGTGGGGTTATTAGGACAGCCTCAAAGGAAGCTTCCACATCCGCAAGGCTTGACCAGGTTTCGCTTTGGTCGGTGGTTTGAATTTGAATTCTCATTTGGGTGGGATGGATAAGACCAACACCAAACCGGAGAACAACTTTACCGAGGATCGGAAGTGAGAGCTATGGGAATCGCGGGTGAGGAGAGGACCGTGCAGGTTGTTTCAAGACAAGGGGTAGCTGTCCGAGACCGGCCACCCGGTCATGGGGGAAATTCAGGCGCGACGATCAGCGATATCCCCTCACAAATTTTTACTCCATTTTCAAAACTCCCCTCCTAGGAGGCCTTTGGAGCCACGATCTCTCCCCGATCCATAGGAAGGCATGGGTCGATAGGGGATCGCCTTAGAAACGCGAGCTATGTGCGTGGTGGATGGATTCCTGAGCCATATCCGTTCCACTTGCAGATAACCTCCCACTCAAGAAGGTCTTAAGCCGCTCCAGTTCATCCCGCCCTTTCGGGTTCACCAATACACACGACTCAGCCGGAAGCGTCGAGATATCGGTGTGAATATCATCGACCCAATACCAGGCCCGTCCGTTCAGTCGCTTGTGTGCACGTTCTAACCAGGCTTCCTTGTGTTGGTAGTTCATCCAGTCCCCGTATGTGGATTGCTGGATAACATCATCGAGGTAGAGGCCTCTGAGGAGTGTGTGGAGTTTCTCCCGATCCCAGGAGGTCAACCACACGAGATCGAAGGTCTGGACAGCCCAACGGAGCCAACTGGAAACGCCTGGTCTGAGCTGGAACTGACCGTCATACTCTCCAAAGAGAACGCCGTCGATGTCGTGGAAGAGGATAGGCTTCATGGAAACTCCCCGTTAAACACTCCCCAGACCTACGAAGGGCGGTCCGATCTAGTCTATCATCTGAGTCAAGTCATCCTTTGACGGGTGAGAGGGTTCTCTCTCGGCTACAGATGGGGCCTTAATTCGGAACCTATTGACCATGCAGGGATATTCGGCAAGTATCCCAATGAGATACATGAGCGTCAAGGTTTAGCTGGTTACAGACAAAGTAGTAATTCGGAACCCATTGACCGTGAAGGCAGATATCCAATTAGTATCCATTTCGATATGCCTCACCGAGGTTTGATCATCTACAGACAGAGTAGTAATTCCCTAAACCCGCCACATCCTCGCCCGATCCTCACACGATTCTATTTCTGATACGCCTCATCAATGTTTATTCCCTACATGGGGGACCACAATTCCGAATTCACTCCACTCCTTAAGATCCTCTTCCGAAACACCCAACACCGCCAGAGCTTCAAGGACGGTGTTTCGAGTCTGCATTTCTGTTTCCGGTAAGAGGTCCAAGGCTAGGACCAAGGTGTTCACCGCATTGGTTATAGCGTGCTTGGCTTTGACCATCGGGAAAGCGTTGTCGTTACTGTTACTGCTGTCCTGATTCATTTCCATGAAGCCTCCCAAGGTGTGAATGGGTGATTGAAGGTCTGTTGTTGCCGCTACTGGGAGGCAGCTATAGCAACGGAAGGAGAGCAAATGCAAGCATTACACCCGCAAGTGGATACAATCCATTTATGGAAGGAGAGAGTGATATTCTGCTTAGTGCTACACTTTTGCCTGTGGATCGGCTACACTTCCGCAACGATTCAGAAGGCACATCAGGTGGGGTGACTCGGTGGTATTCGTGGCTTCTCTGGTTAGGTGAATGGCACTATGGGCGGGTGGCGGTCGGATGCGTCAATAACAACAAAAACCGTTGCTTGACGCGGGGGTCGGGAATTCGGGATAATCACCGCTCCCCACGCATCTCGACGCCGAAGTGGTGGAATGGCAGACACACTGGTTTCAGGTACCAGCGACCGCAAGGTCATGCGGGTTCAACTCCCGCCTTCGGCACCACACCTTCTCTAAAACGGTTGTCTTGCTGATCCGATATCGGTTCAGCCTCTTGCCCCAACTTTTCCCGCAGCTGAACCTTCATCCATTTTCATTCAGGCGTATCCTCCTCTGGTCTCCTTTCGTTTGCCTATCAGTTCTCCGATATCGCATGAGCCGTCCGTAGGCAACTCTTGCCCACTCCTCGATGAACAGCAGAACATGGGGCTCCATTTCCTGGGACGCCTAGCGGAGTGATACCCGCTCAAGCTCTCTGGGAGCGGATCATCGCGGCTCTGCCGGAAGGCCAGGGCTGCCCTCCCATGGCTGTATGGTCAGTGAGTTGTCCGGGGGGGCTGCCAACTCACTCTCGTTTTCCATCCATCACCTCAGGTCATTTTCACGTATTTACTGATCGATAAGGCTCTGATTGTTTGTGAGAATATGGAGAAACATGAAATCGTGTTATTTCTGGACACTAATTCGTGTTCACGATATTGAGTAGAGCACTGGGGCAATATGGCCAAAAAGTAGTGGTTGCAGAGAACGCGGACAGCTCCAACCGCATAGGATCCGATGAAGCTCAAGGAACCAAAAGAACTGAACCGGATACGGGTTTTCCGTCAAGAATTGGGACTCTCCCAAAAGGCTCTGGCGGCGAACATTGGAACGAGCCAGCAGCAAATTCAGCGAATTGAAGCTGGTACACAATCGGTTCGGCATGACCTCGCCATCAAGATTTCCGCCGCCCTCGGCGCTCCGGTTGCCACGTTGTTTCCGGCAGTGAGCGAGGCGGCTCATACGATCACCTTCTCGAAAGCTTCCCCTGCTCGGGTCCCTGTCCAGGTTTCAAGGCGGATGCGGACAGAGTTGGCGGATGCGGCAGACGTGGAGGGCTTGGCACACCGACTCGATGCGCCCGCCATCCTTCCCCAACTGATCAAGAAGCTGGCGATCTGCACCCTTGTAGGGCTTGAAGAGATCCATATCGGGTCAGAAGATGGGAAACACGGATCTGTGTGGGACGGAGTCCTTCGGGTATCGCAAGGCCATGTCTTTGTTTCTCCAGGAGTTTCCGGCTGGGAGATGGGGACTCAGGAGCAGGTCGAAGAGAAGGCCGACGCAGATTATGCGGCAAGGGTGAACGAACCAGGCGTGGTGCAGCCGGCCCATAGCACATTTGTCTTTGTCACTCCGAGGCGCTGGGCGAACAAAGAAGCCTGGGCTCTATCCAAGCGACAGGAAGGGCTGTGGAAGGACGTTCGTGTTCTTGATGCCGATGATCTGGCGGCCTGGCTCGAGGCCTGCCCGGCGGTGCATATCTGGTTTTCAACTCTGATGGGCAGGCATCCCAGCGGCGTCATGGATATCCACAGCTTCTGGCACACATGGTCGGGCGCAACCTGCCCTGCGATAAGCCCGGAGCTGGTCCTGGCCGGCCGTTGGGAGTCCGTTGTGCCAGTGCATGAGTTCCTTCTGGCTCAGCCATCGGTCTTGGAGCTGCAAGCGGACACGAGAGAAGAAGCCCTGGCGTTTTTTGCCGCTGCCGTTCTGCGTATGGGAAATCCTGAAGAGCGGGAAGCCATTCTGGCTCGCGCGGTGATCGTCGACGATCCTGTGGCCTGGAGGCAGTTGGCTGGCTGGACCACTCCGCTCGTGCTGATCCCGCTTGTTCACGATCGCCATGCTGTGGCTGCCGCTCTCGCGAATGGCCACTCGATCGCGGTTCCGTTTGGGGGAGGCGAACGGCCTTCGCACGGTGCGATCATTCTTCCGTGGCTCAATCGAGAGGCAGCCAGCGCGATTCTCGATGCAACGGGTGTGGCTCCTCACCGTGCTGGAGAACTCGCGGCACTGGCGGGGCGAAGCCTGGGTGTACTCCGGCGAGCCCTGGCTGTTGACGCCTCTACCGTGACCCCGTTCTGGACGGAATCCGGCTCTGCGCGCATCTTGATCTCGGCCCTCTTCGCCGGGCAATGGAATGACCGCAACCCGGCCGATCAACAGGTGCTGTCTGCTCTGGCAGGAACCGCGTATGGAGAAGTGACGGCCCTGCTTCAACGCTGGGCCGGTGATCCTGATCCTCCGGTTCGCCTGGCCGGTGATATGCGGGTGTGGGCGTCCCTGGCGGATGGCTGGTGTCTCCTGTCTCGTTCCATATCGAAACAGCATCTTGAACGGTTGGAGTCTGTGGTGCTGGAGGTATTGGGGGAGCGTGACCCCGTCCTGACGCATTCGGGCGCACTCCGCAAGGGGCTGGCTGAAACGCTCGCGATACTGGGCTCGTGGAGTGAGGTGTGCCCGATCGATGATCGTGCGAACGGACAAGCCTGGGCGACGAGGATGCTCACGAAGCTTCTGTCCCAATCCGAGGACTGGTTTCTGTGGACATCGCTCTCCCCGCTCTTCCCCTGTCTTGCCGAAGCCGCGCCAGACGTCTTTCTCTCGGCGCTCGAACGCGCGCTCGCGAGCCCACCTACGCATCTGGGAACGATAGTCTCAGACGGAGATAACGCGGCACTGCACGCGCCTCCCTCGACGGGACTCTTGGATGCGCTGGAGGGGCTGGCCTGGTCGCCTGACTACTTCGCGCGCACCGCGTTGATGCTCGCGACGCTGGCGGGGAAGGGGCCTGGCGGTGGCTTGGCAACGGGGCCGCTCGTCCTTCTGCGCAAGGTCCTGCGTTGCGGCGGGTCCGGCACTGTTGCGAACTTGGACGAGCGCCTGCGCGTGCTTGATCTGATACGAACACGCGAGCCGAACGTGGCATGGGATCTTCTCGATCACTGTGTGCCAAGCAGCCTGGATCCTACACAGCCGGTCGTCAAGCCGCGCTGGCGAGAGTGGGGGGCGGAACGGAATCCCACGGCCATCTCTACGGAAATCCTGCGGGCTGCAGAGGAGATCGCTCAAAGGCAGCTGGATGATACGGGGACGGCGGGTTCCCGCTGGAAGGCCTTGATAGACCGGTTGCCGGAGGTGCCTCGATCAGTCGGTGAATCGCTGTGTGGCAGGTTGCTGTCTCTCGACCCTGGACTATTCAGTGAAGCCGATAAGAGTCTGGTGTGGGAGAGCGTGCGCCAGATGGTGTCATCGCATCGGCGGGATCATCGTGCGGCTGGAGCGCTTTCCCCCAACGTGGTTGACCGTCTTGTCGGGCTCCAGGCGAAGTTTGAGCCCCGCGATCCGGTCATCAAGCGGAAGTGGCTGTTCTCAGCGGAGCCCGAGAGTTCCTCCAAACAATCTCGCGAGGACTATGCCAAGGCGCTTCAAGAGGCGCAGATCAGCAGTGTGGACACGCTGTTTGCGCAGGGAGGATTACCCGCGATTTTATCGTTAGCTGATCAGGTGCCCTATCCGGAGAAAGTTGGCGCCGCTTTGGGCGCGAGTCAGGTGCCGGATGCATCCGAGGTAGAGATTCTGACGCAATGTTTAGGTTCCTCCAATGAAGCGCGCCGGCAACTGGGCAGGCACTTTCTCATCACACGCCGGGCGATGAAGGGCTATAACTGGGCGGTCCGTTTGCGCGAGGGGAGCGTCTGGCACACGTGGACTCCTGCGCAACGGGCGGATTATTTTCGATGCCTTCCCTTCCCGGACAAAATGACCTGGGATGCGGTGGACCGTGAAGATGATACCACCAGGCGGCTGTATTGGTCGCACATCGGCCCGCATGGGCACGGGCGGCTCGACGGGCAATTTCTTGAGCGGGTCGTCCAAAAGTTTCTCGACTATCGCCAATGGGAGTCGGCGATCGAGCTGCTGGTTCTCTCTTCAGAGGGCGAGTCCTCTCGCGTGCGTTCAGGACTTGCCGTAGAAGTTATGTCTCGCTTGGCGTCATCATCGCCTGGCGAGTTGGATTGGGGACGGCAGGGTCATCGCGTCGTCAGTCTGTTGAAGCAGATGGTTCGGTCCGGCGAGATTTCTGATGTGGAACTCGCACGGTTGGAATGGACGTTAAGGCCGTTTATTCGATGTGATCCGCGGCTCAGTCGAGTCGAGCGGGTGCTGGCCGAGACCCCCGCATTCTTCGTGGAACTATTAACCTGCACCTATGGGCCGGAACCGCACGCGATTCAGGATGCGACCCAGGCGCAGCAGCTCCGTGCCCAGTGCGGGGCTGATCTGCTGTCACGATGGCAGCAGGCGCCCGGACTCAATGTGGATGGGACGGTTTCAATCGAAACGTTGACGCCGTGGGTGTCACGCGCTCGTGAATTGGCATCCAGTCTTGGCCTCCTTAAGGCGGCTGACTATCAGATCGGACGGGTCTTGGCGCATTATCCTCCAGGTGAGGACGGGGCCTGGCCCCATGAAGCGGTTCGGAACCTCATGGAGAAACTGGCCAGCGAGGAGATGGAGGCAGGGCTCAGTCTGGGCCTCTCCTTCCACGGCAATGCGGGTCGCGAAAAGCGGAGTGAATGGAAGGTGCAAGCTGATCGGCTTCGTGAATCCGCGCGCCGGTTACGCGAGGGATGGCCACGTACGTCGCGCCTGATGGCGAAGATCGCAACCTCTTATGAAGATCGCGCGTGGCGCGAAGATCTGGCGCAGGAATGGGGCTCTCCCTCGTGGAAGCTCTAGCAGGATGCTGACAAAGTCCGCCAACGGCGTTCTCGCGGCGCTCAGAGGCTCTCCGTACATTCGTCAGTACGCTTCGCCTCTTCGCTTGCTGCGGCCTTGCTGGACGGCCTTTTTGATCATCCTGCGATTGCTCTGAACCGCTCCCGTGTCTGATCCATTCATCGATGCTGAGCGTCTCTACCAGAGAATTTCCGCAGCCTGCTAGGGCTTTTCTTCTCTCGATCGACTGCCGTGAAGCCGGTAGTCGCCCGCCTTTCCCGGGGTTTCCTTTATTCAGATCCTCGATTATCTGCAGGCGAATGGATCCGAAGCGCTCTCTATTGGGAATGATCGGCGAGTTTGCGGTGTGAGCTAAGCCTGGTCAGTCGGCTGTGCAGTGCGTTGAAGTCGTCGAGGAGTTCTATCGTGGAATTCCGCAGGAGCGGCTCGATGGCGCGCGCCCCCTGTCCTCCCACCGCAATAGACCAGCGGCTGGCGAGCCGCTCGAGGTTCTTGAGGTGTTGAAGTGCGGCCGCTTCTGTTTGTGCATCGGTGAGAGAGAGCAGGACGAGATCGGGAGTGATCCGCTCGCAGAATGACAGAAGCTCTGACGTGGGCAAATTGGGGCCCAGGTAATACACCTGGCAACCATGAGAGGCGGCAATGTAGGCGGCGGCTTGCGCGCCAATTTCATGAAGCTCCCCTTCAGCGCAGGCGATCAAGACGCGGGGCCCTAATTCATTGACCGGCATTTGATTCATGACGGAGAAGAGTTTTTGCTGCACGAGTTTTGTCACGTAGTGCTCGATGCCTACCTTCAATCTGCCTTCATGCCAGAGCTCGCCAATGCGGCGCTGCAGTGGCAGTAATATTCGGTGAAGCGCCTCTTCAAATGGTATGACGGCCACCGCGCCGTTGAGCTTGCGCTCGAATCCTGCCTTGTCGAGCGGGTCAAGGGATCCAATCAAATCATCTAGCAGCCGCTCATGCGGTTTTTCCTCCTGGGGAGAAACCGGCGTGGCGATGCGCATGCGCGCGACCAGGGCATCATGTCCCTCCGCTGCCAGTCCCCCGATCGTTGCCCCTTGTTCCATTTGATCCTTCACGAAGCGAAGGAGTGCCACTTCTTCGTCGCTGTACTCCCGATAGCGATTGGAGCTTCGCGAAGGTTTGACAAGCCCGTAGCGCCTCTCCCAGACACGAATCACATCCTTCGAGAGGCCTGTTAGTTTCGCAACTCTATGAATTCTATGGAGATTCATTATTATTTTTTGATTATATTTCAGCGTCCAATGTTTGTCAAATAATTTATACAAAAACACTTGACACATTGGACATCATGGTTTATACATTAGACATACATGAAACAAACATTGAACATAAATCCTATGGAGGTGATTATGGCAACAGCATCGACGCAGCAAGGGAACGGGAATCATCTGCAGCACCGGGCCGTCTCTTTGGCAGGCCACCCTGAGTCGATGTGCGTCAGATGCGGCGGATTCATGGTGAGTGACTTGTGCATGGACCTCCTGAATAGCACCGGCGAACTCGCGTTTGCCGCCAAGCGCTGTGTGCAATGCGGGGAAGTCGTCGATCCCGTCATTGTGCGCAATCGGCGAGTCCGGCTGGAGTCAAGGACGGTTCGGTCTCAGGGCACATTGGATCAATCGAGGGAGTGGCAGGTTCGGTCGTAACAAGGGTCTCAATCGGCCAGGGTGTTCCTGGTGTTTCCAAACCAAGGAGGTTTCCAATGCGGAGTCAAACAGTTCTTCAGGTGGGATTGGGAGTGGCGTTAATGACGGGAACTCTATCCATGGCGGCAGCAGCAGATTCGTCTGCCGGCGACAAGGATATGGTATTGATCCCCAAAGGTGAGTTCACCATGGGGAGTCGCGAACATGCCGATGAAGCGGCGCATCAGGTCGTCCTCGATGCCTACCTCATCGATAAGTACGAAGCGTCGAATGCACGGTACAAGGAATTCATGAAAGCTACCGGCCATCCGGCACCGGCGTACTGGGACGATCCCCGTCTGAGCAAGCCTAACCAGCCTGTGGTCGGGGTGAGCTGGGTTGATGCTGACGCATTCTGCAAGTGGGACGGCAAGCGCCTTCCGACCGAAGCGGAGTGGGAGCGGGCTGCCAAAGGCCCGGATGGCGATAACCATTATCCCTGGGGCCACAAACTTGATCCCAAGAAGGCCAATTATGGACAGAATGTCGGTCGCACCATGCCGGTTGATTCCTATCCGGAAGGGGTAAGTGGATTCGGCGTCTATAACATGGCCGGCAATGTGTTCGAGTGGGTCAATGACTGGTATGACCCGAAGTCCTATAACGAGAGTCTTGCGCTGAACCCCAAGGGGCCGGACAAGGGCTACAACTTTGCCAATCAGGGTCCGGTCAGGGTGTTGCGCGGCGGCTCCTGGCTGGCTCCGGAGACATCCTTGCACACGAGCCATCGGTTCTGGAATCAACCGGAGAACAACTCCTATGGAGTAGGACTCGGATTCCGTTGCGCCAAGTCGGCACAGACGATTTCCGACGAATCCATGCAGACCGGTCGTGATGCCTTCATCCAGGCTCTCGTCGCCATGGGGGCGGAGAAGAACGCCGATGCGATGGCTTCCATCGAGAAGGCGCTGGCTGCTGATCCGGGGAACAAGGAGTACTTGGCCACCCGTGATCTGATCAAGAAGAGCATGAAGAAGAAATAGCAGCAAGGCCGTTGGGGGGGCGGCATGGCCGCCCCCCAGAAAGTCTGACTTCCTGGCAGGAGACCTGAGATGATCGAGCGTTTCAGGACGTCGCGTTCATTGAATGGTGAGCAGGTTGTGGCGAAGGTGCGATTGCGACGGAGGCGTACACATGACACGGGACACCACTATTATTCTTGGAATGGTATTCAGCGCACTCATGGGAACCGGCATTGGATTAGCTGGTCCCATCGATCCGGCCGGCCACCCGCATCCGGACAGCGCGAAAGCGGTGCATGACGCCGAGCACGAGGTGGACCATGCCTGGGAGGTGTATCATCGCGCGGCCTTAGGAGGCACCGTAGCCTCGCCCGCGCTGCAGGCAGAAATCGAGGAGCATTTGCACGAGGCCAGAACCCTCATCCCTCAGGCCCAAGAGGCAGCCGAGCGGGGGGACAAGCGCCAGGTGGAGCGTCTTGTCGGCCAAGTCAAAATCCATACGACCCACGCCATCGAGGGGAGCAAGGAGCAGAAGAAATGACACGAGCCTTGAGCAGGAACACAGCTCGCTGGAATGTGGCTGCAGGGATCATGGCCATTGTCTGTGCCGTTGGGCCATCGACTGTCGTGGCGGCGGCCCCGGGGTCAAAAGACCTTGATCCGGTTCCCATGGTGACGATTCCTGCCGGAGAATTTTTAATGGGGAATCCAGAGGGAAAGGGCCGCGCCGATGAATGGCCGCAACGATCCATTTATCTCGATGCCTTTGCGATCGATCAAGTCGAAGTCACCAATGAACGGTACATGGCCTTCGTCGCCGCGACGGGCCATCGCAATCCGCCGAATCCGTACGGCACGGGGCCGCTCTTGTCCGCGAAGGGTATCGAGCAACTCCCTGTCGTTCAGACGACCTGGTATGACGCCAAGGCCTACTGTAGTTGGGCCAAAAAGCGTCTTCCGACAGAGGCCGAATGGGAGAAGGCGGCTCGTGGGACCGATGGCCGTTTGTTTCCCTGGGGCAATGAACCGGCGACGTTGAGGCGCGCAAATTTTGATCGTGAATGGGATGAGGAGAAGACGCTCCACCCCGTCGGCACTCTGCCTGAGGGAGACTCCCCTTACGGAGTGAAAGATATGGCCGGCAATGCGAGGGAGTGGGTGTCCGACTGGTACGATGCGGATTACTACAAGCATGCGCAGGACCGAAATCCGCAGGGTCCTGACAAGAAGGGTGTGGTGCGATCGATCCGCGGCGGCTCGTGGCATAGCCCGCTGGCCGACATCACGACCTCCGCCAGGGGCCGCGGGGGGGTTGCGCTTCAGACGCACGGCACCGGCTTTCGCTGTGTTCGTAGCCTTGATGAAGAGGTTCGCCAAAAATAGCCAGGGCGGCGCCGCGACTCCGCACGGCGTCTCTCGCTGAGGTGGACGGGCTCCTCCCTCTGGAGGAACCTGTCCCCTTGGAGGACATGGAGCAGGAGTGGTGTTGTGGGAGCTACGGGGAGGACGGCAGGATCACGATCATGGGACCGGCAATATCAGTGGACATTATGAATGGACGCGGAATGGTTTTCGATGCGGTCTGGTTGATGCAGGAGAAACGACGATGCGCATTGTGATGACTGGCGGAACGGGATTCATCGGCCGGCCCCTGTGCCTGTTGCTCTGTGCGGAAGGCCATACGGTCACACTCCTGACGAGAAGGCCGGTAGAAGCCCAACGGTTGTTCGGCCCCGCTGTGACTGCCGTTGAGTGGAGTGGGCGAGAGGCCGGGTTGTGGGAGCAGGCGCTCGAAGGAGCCGATGCGATCATCAATCTCGCCGGGGCTCCAATCGCCGAAGCCCGCTGGACCCCTGCGCGGAAGCGCCTCCTCACCGACAGCCGTGTGCGGACTACCCGCCTATTGGTCGAGGCCCTATTGCGCCGGTCTTCAAGACCACGCACGCTCATCAACGCGTCCGGTATCGGCTACTACGGGGCCAGCGACGATCGTGTGCTGGATGAAGGCGCGGTGCGCGGCCAAGGCTTTCTGGCCGATCTCTGTCTGGAGTGGGAAGCCGCGGCTCTTGCCGCTGCATCGTATGGCACGAGGGTGGTTCTTTTGCGGACGGGCATGGTCCTGGAACAGGCCGGCGGCGCGTTGCCGAAGATGCTGCTGCCCTTCCGGTTGTTCGCGGGAGGTCCGATCATGCCGGGAACCCAGTGGGTCTCCTGGATTCACCGGCGCGACCACATCGGCTTGATTCAGTGGGTCCTCAGGACCCCCACGGTGTCTGGTCCCGTTAATGCTGTGGCACCGACGCCGGTGACGATGAGCGAATTCAGTATGACTCTTGGTAAGGTGTTGCACAGGCCATCCTGGTTTCCGGTGCCGGGCCTGGCGTTGAACGTGGCGCTTGGTGAGCTGGGAACGCTGATGACGACAGGTCAACGAGTGAGTCCGGCGAAGGCGCTTTCCGGTGGGTACGTCTTTCAATATCCGACGCTGGAGACGGCCTTACGGGCGATCCTTGCAGGCTAGTGTGCAGAAGCTGCGCACGGAAGCAGCGATCGTCGATGGTTATTCACAAGGAGGGAGACCGATGAAGATCACAAGTACTCATATTGTGACGGTATTAATGATAGGGCTTTTCTTCGCGGGGGCCGCCGGGGCGGCCGACCAGCCCGTGAGTTCGGCGCCCTATGCGCATGGGGATGACTCGTCTTTGCCCAACGGCGTGATCGGCGTGTCACTCCAGGTCGGGGCTGAGCGGATCGGTGATCCGGCGGTGCTCTACGTCGGGATGGTCCATCCGGAAGGACCGGCTCAACAGGCAGGGCTCCGTCACGGGGATGAAGTCATGACGGTGGATGGGACTCCCGTGACGGGAAAGACATATGAACAGGTGGTCAAGATGATCCGGGGTCAAGCGGGAACCGTCGTGAAGTTGGGGGTGAAGGGTGAAGGAGGCACTCGTGAGCTGTCCATCACGCGTGTCGCCAGCGACAAGCTGCCGAAGGGCCCGATGAGTTCGCATGGCGGGTCCGGCAGATAGGAGGTCTCATGGTCCATCGTCTGGCATGCATGGCGCTGTTCGGGCTGCTGATTGGTTTGTGGGGAGGGGCGGCATTCGGTGAGCCAGGCAGTGCGGCTCCCTCACAGGCGCATTCCAATCTGGCACGCACGAATCTCTTTTTAGCGGCCGGCGATTATCGTCGTGCGCTTGAAGCCTGTCAGCGGGCCATCGACGAGACGCCATCGGCTGCCAGCTATATCCACCTCACGTATGTCTATCAGGCGATCGATGCCTATTTGGAACATCTGTCCCGCGAAGAGCAGTGGATAGCGGTTGAGCAGTTGTATCTCAACCTGGCGTACCGCGACACGGAAGACCTGGTTGACCCTCCGGGGGGACTGGCCCGCATGGCCAAGGAGATGATCCAGGCCGGTGTGCGGCAACAGTCCGATGTCAGCGCGGCGATGGCCAATCGTTTGAACAAGGCCGAGTCCGATCGCCTCTGGGTGGAACAGACGCAATGGCGGGCGGCGAATCCGAAGAGCTGGTGGCAGCGCTTTCCCACAGCCTGGGTACGATAGGAGGCGAAGATGCGAGCAAGACTGGCGGGCGTGGATATCCAACTGCTTGGCGGATTGTTCCTGTTCGTCGGCACCGTGGATCTGATCGTCATCGTGCTGTTTCCCGCCTATGCGCTCAAGCTGTTCGGGACGACAGTGGCAGGGTCCGTCTCGTTCCTGGTCAAACTTCACTCTCCCGCCGTGCATCTGTTGATCGGCTACGGGTTTCTTTGGTTGCGGCCCTGGGCATGGGGGTTGAGTCTGGCCTATGCCGGGTTCGGAATCGTGAGCGAGGCGATGAATCAGGTGGCATTTGGATTTCATATGGTCCGGTCAGGATTCATGGCCACGACTCTCCTGTTTGCCCTGTACCTCATCTGGCGGCGATCCCTGTTTGCCGATGCGCCCCGGTCCGTTCACAAGCCGAACCCGGCATCGCAGGAGCTGTTCTGATGCGCGGCCTTGTTTGGTTCAGACGCGATCTTCGAGTGCACGATCAGCCGGCTTTGACGGCCGCCTGCGAGGCCTGTGGAGAAGTTATTCCGCTCTTTGTCTTTGATGAACTTCTCTTGCAGCCGCTTGTCTTCGGGGCCGCCTGCGTGAATTTCATGCTGGGATGTCTCCGGGACCTGTCGGCATCGTTGGCCGGTCTGGGCCTCACGCTGCGATGGCGTCGGGGCGATCCGGTGGAAGAAGTCGTTCAAGCGGCCCGCGAATGGAAGGCCGATGTCGTCTATTGGAACCGTGACTATGAACCGGGGGCGATTGCGCGGGACCGGGCCCTTCAGCACCGATTGGCACAGATCGGCGTGGTCGTCCGCACATTCAAAGACCATGTTGTGTTTGAGGCGGAAGAAGTCCGAGGCGTGACCGGCGAACCGATGCAACGATACAGCGCCTATCGCACCCGCTGGTGGGCCAAGTGGCAGGCGGCGAAACCCTCGCCCCTCCCGATTCCCAGGGCCATCACGGCTTCAAAGAATCCAGAGCTCCCTGCCTCTTCTCCCCTTCCATCGGCGGGTGAATTAGGGTACGACCACGTGGTGCCCTGGATTGAGCCGGGAGAGGGGCAGGCCCGGAAGCGGTTGCAACGGTTTCTCCGTGGCCCGGGTCACACGTATGGTCAGGGCAGGAATCTGCCGGGCATCGACGGGAGCTCACAACTTTCCCCTCATTTTCGTTTTGGAACTCTGTCGGCCCGCACGGCTATCCATACGGCCTTGGGCGGTCTCACACAGGGAAGCCGGGTATCGAGGGCGGATGTCCTGATCTGGATCGATGAACTGGTGTGGCGAGAGTTTTTTCAGCAGGTGCTCTCGGCCTTTCCCCGTGTCGTTGAGGGTCCGTTCCGTCCCGTGGCAGTCCCCCTGTCGCGGGAACCGGGTCCGGAACGGGACCGCCTGTTTCAGGCCTGGTGCGAAGGGAAGACCGGGTATCCGATTGTGGATGCCGGCATGCGGCAGCTGAATCAGACGGGATGGATGCACAACCGTGTACGGATGATTACAGCCTCGTTTCTGATCAAGGATCTGCGGATCGACTGGCAGAGTGGCGAGCGGTATTTCATGCAGCATTTGCTGGACGCGGATGTCGCTGCGAATAACGGCAATTGGCAATGGTGCGCCTCGACCGGCACGGATGCGATGCGCGGGTACCGCATTTTCAACCCGGTGCTCCAAAGCAAGAAATTCGATGCAGAAGGACAGTATATTCGTCTCTATGTGCCGGAGTTGGCTTTGCTGTCGAATAAGTGGATTCATGAGCCGCATCTGATGCCAGCGAGCGAGCAGGGACGTGTCGGTTGTCGGATCGGGGGCGAGTATCCTGCACCCATCGTGGATCATCGCCGGGCACGCGAGGAATATTTGAAGATGGGCACACAACGGGTAGGATCATGACAACCGCACCGCTCCGTCTCGGGATCAGCCGCTGTCTTCTCGGAGACGAAGTCCGGTTTGACGGGGGCCACAAGCGCGACAACTTTCTGACCGATGTCTTGGGCCCCTATGTGGAGTGGGTTCCGGTCTGTCCGGAAGTCGAGGCCGGACTGGGCACTCCGCGGGAAGCGATGCGGCTGGTCGGCGATCCTGCTCATCCCCGGCTCCTGACCATCACCAGCGGGAAGGATCATACTCGGGTGTTGGAGAGGATGACCGCGAAGCGCCTTGAGGCGCTTGGGGATCTGGACCTCTCTGGGTATGTGTTTAAGAGGGGGTCGCCAAGCTGCGGCGTCGAGCGGGTTCGCGTCTATACCGAACAGGGGATGCCGAGCCGAAACGGATCCGGCATCTTCGCGCGGGCCTTTGTCGAACAGTTCCCGCTGATTCCTGTCGAGGAGGAAGGGCGGCTCTGTGATGCGCCGCTCAGGGAGAATTTTATCGAGCGCGTATTTTGTTACCGCCGGTACCAGGATCTGCTTCAGAACGGTGTGACGAGGCAGGCGGTGGTCCGGTTCCACACGATTCATAAGTATCTGCTCATGGCCCATAGTCCGCAGCATTACCAGGCCCTCGGGCGGCTGGTCGGCCAGGCGGAACGGCACCGGCCCAAAGAGCTTGCCCACCGGTATGGCGACCTCTTCATGAAAGCGTTGGCCATGAGGGCGACGGTGCGGAAACATGTGAATGTGTTACAGCACATCCTCGGATATTTCAAAGACCACCTTGCCGCGCGGGACAAGGCGGAACTGCTGGGTGTGATCGGAGACTACCATCAAGGGTTGACGCCGCTCATTGTGCCCCTCACGCTGATCAAGCATTACGTCCACCTCTTCGAGGTGCACTACATTCGCGACCAGGTGTATCTGAATCCGCATCCGAAAGAACTCATGTTGCGCAATCATGTGTAACTGAAGATAGGGGAAAGGGAGAGACAAGATGGGAACGGCAATCAAGGGAGTGATTCTGGTCGGGCACGGCGGGATTCCCAAGGGGTGTCCGCAGGAATTGGTCACAAAGCTGAAACGGCTGGAAGCTCAGCGGCGCGCGGCCAAGCAACCGCCTTCGGCTGAAGAGCTGGAGCTTGATGCCAAAATCCGCCAGTGGCCGAGGACACCGGAGACGGATCCGTATCAATCGGGACTGGAAGCGGTGGCGGCTCAGTTGCGAGCCAGCCTGGGAGATGTGCTCTTTGCCGTCGCGTACAACGAGTTTTGTGCCCCGACGCTGGAAGAGTCGGTCGAGGCCCTGGTCAAGAAAGGGGCGACGCACATTACTGTGACGACGACGATGTTCACGCCGGGCGGGTCGCACTCGGAGGTGGAGATCCCAGAAATCCTCGACCATTTGCGGCCGCAGTATCCGGGGGTTGAACTGCGGTATGCCTGGCCTTTTGATCTCGGTCTCGTGGCCAGCACATTGGCGGAACAGGTGCGGCGCTTTTCTTAGGTGGCCTTGCCGCGGCTCCTGAAGACCGCCCGCTCACGAGAGTGATGCTATCTGTGGCCTGGGCCGTGTACAATACGCCCCGTCATTTTCGTAGACAGAGAGGGAGGATTCCGTGCGGGACCAACTGGCGAAAGCATTTCATGACACGCAGTCATTCAAGTGGGATCCCCAAGGTGGGTTCAAGCTGGCGTCCGGACTCACGAGCCCGTTCTATGTGGACTGTCGCGCCTTGATGGCTCATCCTCGGGCGAGGCGTTTGGTGGCGCAGCTAGCGTATGATGCGCTCAAGGGCGTTGATCTGGATTGTCTGGGAGGGTTGGAGATCGGGGCGATTTCCATTGCGACGACGATTTCCGACTATGCCTATGCGGCCCAGCCGTCACGGGATTGGCGGACATTTGTGGTGCGGAAACAGCCCAAAGATCACGGGTTAGGCAAGTTGATCGAGGGGGCGTACAAGCCGGGCGATCGTGCGTTGATTGTCGATGACGTGCTGACCAGCGGTGGGTCTCTGTTGAAAGCGGTGACGACTGCGAGGGGGGCTGGGCTGCATGTCACGCACGCGCTGGTGATTGTCGACCGCCACGAACAGGAGGGACGCAAGAAAGTGGAGGCGGAAGGATTGACCGTCGTGAGCCTCCTGACCATCGACGATCTCATGCGGCATCAACCAGGCAGGACATAAGGCCTGTGCCGTCTACCGGCATTGGAATTGAATCCCCCACCGGCGCTCACGAACGGCTTCCTGCGCCCCTTCCACTGCACCGGCAATGCGTGTGCGTCCTTTGGTTTCTCCTTCGCGGATGATGGTGTAGGGTCCGTGGCATTTCTCTTTCATCAGCGCGAAGGCTTCTGTTCTGGAAGCGGACAGCAGGGCTCCCTGTTCGCCTTTGAATGGGTAGACGATCACGCCGCCGTTCTCGGATTCTTGCAGGAGCTTGGCCCCATCCGCGCATCCGGCGAGGAGGAGCCCTCCGATGAGCCCTGCTGCTCTTGACCAGCCGCTCAATCTCTTTTTAGGATGTTTCGAGGCAGTAGACGAAGCTCTGCAGTCGTCATGAGACAAGGAGGTGACAATGACGCGTTTCATAGGGGCGCTCATGGGAATCACGCTTATGGCCAGCCTGGTGCTGGCTGGAACGGGGTGGTCTTATCATTCTTATCTGCTCTCCGTCCAGCAGCTGCAGGCGGGTCTTGCCAAGGCGCCGTCACCGCAGAAGAAAGGATTTGTTCTCGTGGATGTTCGGACTCCAGACGAGCATCGGGCGGGCATGATTCCCGGGACGGATTTCAATATCGATTTTCCTGAAATCAAGAGCCGTCATCGCGAGTTGGGTGTTCAGCTGGACGATCATATCGTGGTGTATTGCCAGTCCGGACATCGCAGCAACATTGCCGCCGAGACCTTGGCGGATTTGGGGTATCGGCATGTGTATAACGTCGACGGCAGTATGAATGCCTGGACAGAGGCAGGATTTCCCGTCGCTCAACCAAACCGCTAGCGTTTCCCCGCCTGCCCGGTTGACGAGGCCGGTGGTTTTCTCGGGCTGATGCCGATCACCGCCGGCAGAGGGATATGCGGGGTGGAAGTTCCTGCAAACCATTCCTTCCAGGAGGCTCGCTGCGGGTGAGGCGTTCCCTGTGTCCAGAGGGAATCGGATACGAGGAGATCGGAAGACGATCCTCCATCCATGGCCATGGCAGTGCGGATGGACGGAAACGCGTCACGAAGACATTGGCCGACTCCGTGCAGGCTGACTAACCCCACACTCTTGAAGACCAGTATGTGGCCATTGCGGGTTTCGGCAACCAATGTTTGATAGGCCAGCTTGCCCGTCTGCCGGACCCGAATCGTTCCGGTCCGATCGAGGAGCATGAGGGATTGGGCCGCTTCGCGATAGGGCGGCGCGCTTTCCTGAAAGGGATCGCGTGCCAGATCGAGGACGCGGGCGTTGGGTTCTGTCGTGGGCTGTGCCGGTTCTGCGACAAAGAGTCCTTGCCAGGTCGTATGGCGGCGGCTTCCCAGTGAGTGGCCCTCCTTGAACAAGAGACCCAGATACGCGAAGTTCTCGCGAAAGAGGCCGGCGTTGAAGAGCACCGTGGCCTGTGTCCGTTTCTGCCACTCTTCAATGGTGGGCGGATGGGCCAAACCCTCCTGGGCATAGTAGTGAACGGAAAACCGGTAGCGCTCCGGATCGGCGTCCACGACGAGCAGGGAGTCGATGTCGGGACAGCGTTCTCTCGGTTGCCAGACGGATACGGCCAATCCGTCGCCGAAGGATTCCCACTGGAGGTCTTGTGCAAAGGCCTCAGGGGCGCCTAGCAATCCAAGAGCGCTGGCCAGGATCAGACGGATGGCGAGCTGGCCTCTGTTTCCGCTCGCGCGGCGCCGGACGGGTCTGCGAAGGATGGTTGAGGAGAATGAAAACGGGCGATGGATGCTCATGCCGATATGCCGATCGTGACCGATTATTGCGGAGCCAGTTCGTGGGCTGGTGGCTGTGTCTGGCTGTTCGCGGTGTGCTCAACCAGTCGCCGGATGCGCTGCCCGAGGAGTTCCGGCGTAAAGGGTTTTTGGAGGTAGTCGCTGGAGGGGTCGCTGGATCCGATGCCGATGTCGTCCGCATAGCCTGACATGAAGAGCAGTTTGAGGTCCGGCTTTAAGATCCGAAGGTGTTGGGCGAGCTCGGTGCCGCTCATGCCCGGCATCACCACGTCAGTGATGACCAAGTGAATGTTTCCGATTTGTTGAGATGCGATGAGACAGGCTTCCAGGCCGTTCCGGGATTCAATCACACGATAGCCCAGGGTTCTCAGTCCATCACGAACCATCTCGCGGACCGATTGGTCGTCTTCCACCAGGAGAATGGTTTCATGACCCCGCAATGAGCAACTGAACGGCTCATTCGGCTGCGGGTGCACAATGCGCGATGGCATGCTGGGGAAATACACATCGAAGGTGGTGCCTTTCCCCACCTGACTGGTGACGTCAATCCCTCCTCCATTCTGCGTGACAATTCCATACACGGTCGATAGCCCCAGCCCGGTGCCTTTGCCGTCTCGCCGGCTGGTATAGAACGGCTCAAACATATGCGAGAGCACGTCGGGGGCCATTCCCCGCCCCGTGTCGGCCACACTGAGTTTCACAAAGGCCCCTAAGGCGAAGGGGCGCGCATAATACATGGGCGTGTGTGTCAGTTCGACCAGCGAGGTATGAATGACCAGCTGTCCCCCTTTGGGCATGGCCTCGCGCGCGTTCACGACCAGGTTCATGAGGACCTGTTCGATCTGAGCCGGGTCCGCTTTGATCTGCAGATCCTGCGGGCTCAATGCGATAGTGAGCTCGAGATCTTCCCCGATCAAGCGGCGCATCATGGTTTCAAAATTGGTGATGAGGGGATTCAGGGCGAGCACCTTCGGCTTCGATGGCTGCTGTCGGCTGAAGGTCAGGAGTTGACGGATCAGGGTCGCAGCCCGATCTCCCGCCTGCTGCATTTCCTCAATCCTGCTGCGCAATGGATCGTCTGGCGGAATCTCGGCCAGGAGTCCCTGGCCATGTCCCATGATGACGGTGAGGAGGTTGTTGAAGTCGTGGGCGAGCCCTCCCGCCAATCGGCCGACGGCTTCCAATTTCTGCGCTTGCCGCAATTGCTTTTCGCTCTGGCGCAAGGCCTGTTCCACGCGTTTGCGTTCGAGGCGGTCTTCCAATTCCCTCAGCGCCCGATGGATGGAGGGAACCAGGCGGCCGAGGCGCTGTTTGAGAATGTAGTCGGTGGCCCCACGACGAACCGCGTCGAGTGCGAGGTCTTTCCCGAGCGTGGTGGACACGAAAATGAACGGAATGTCAGGGCAGATTTGCCGTGCCAGGCTGAGGGCTGTGAAGCCGTCAAAACCGGGAAGGGAATAGTCGGCGAGGATGATGTCGAATTTCTTTCGTTTTAAGGCTTTGATAAAGGCGTCGGCCTGGTCAACACGCACCGTCTGGCAGGCAATGTCTCCATCGGTTAAGGCCGCGACGATACGGTCCGCATCGTCTTGATTCGCCTCTAGCTGGAGGAGTCGAAGCGGGGTGGTCACAGTGCTTCAATCCTATAGTTCCAGGGGGGATGACCGGTGGCTGTGTCTGGAGCGAGAGAGAAATGGAAAAAGTAGGCTGCGTCTCGTGGACGAGTAGAAGTCTGCGGATAATCGTATGTTGCTATGTCCATAGAAGGGACAAACCGCCCTGTCGATGTCTATGGAGACCAATGAGGCGCACTCTACTCCTGTTGTGGAGGGGCCGCAAGGGGGTTGAGTTTCTAATATCTGAGCAGAGGCGAGTTAGCCTCCAAATGGGGAGACCGGGGGGATCATGGTAGAGGCTGGGGCGCCAAAATGGGAAAACATCATCGTGGCGGCCACGACCCAGTCAATGAACGGCTGGGGGTAGATCCCGATGAGCAGCGTACCGGCGAGACTGATATAGACCACCACCTTGAGGGGCGTGGAAATCGCGATTGGAGCCGGATTGGTCGGTTCGGCGATGTACATTTTCTTGACCACGATGAGGTAATAGTACATCGAGATGACAATGTTGATCAGACCGACGGTGATGAGGGTATAGAGACCTTCCTTAATGGCCGCGACAAAGATATAGAGTTTGCCGATGAAGCCCGCCAGCGGAGGGACTCCGGCCAAGGACAGGAGAAACAGCAGCATGGAAAACGCCAGAAACGGCGACCGGCGATTCAGGCCACTGTAATCGTCGATTTCTTCGCTGCCGATAGCATGGCTGACCGCAATGATGACAGCGAATGCGCCGATATTCGCGAAGAGATAGGTCAGCAGGTAAAACAGAATCGCGTCGTTGCTCATCTTGGTTCCGGCAGCCAGTCCGATGAGCACATTCCCGATTTGCGCGATGCCGGAGTAGGCCAGGAGGCGTTTGATGTTCTTTTGCGCGATGGCCACGATATTGGCATAGGTCATCGAGAGGATCGAGGTGGCCGCGAGCAACAGGACCCACATGGGCTTAAATGACGCCAGCGCGACAAAGAACATGCGCAGGAGAATGGCAAAGGCCGCGCCTTTGGGAGCGATGGAGAGGAACGCGGTCACGGGCGTGGGCGATCCGTGATAGGTGTCGGGAATCCAGGAGTGAAAGGGCACCGCGCCGATCTTAAATCCAAGCGCGGCAAAGATCAGCAGGAAGCCGATGATCAGGCCCGGGGTAGCCTGGGCAGAGGTCATATCGGAAAATACGAGTTTGCCCGTTTCTCCGTACACCAGGCTGATGCCATAGGCCAGCAATCCCGCGGCAAATACTCCGAGGATGAAGAATTTAAGCCCGGCTTCGTTGGAGGCCACATCGTCGCGAAGGTAGGCCACGAGGACATAGAATCCGAAGGTGGAGAATTCCAGCGTGACAAAGAGCGACAGCAGATCGTTGGCGGAGGCCATGAACATCATGCCGAGGGCGGACATGACCACCAGGAAGTAATACTCACCGCGGAAGAAGGCGAATTTCTGGACGTATTCGATGGACGCGAGTATGACGAGGATGCTCGCCCCAACGATAAACATCTTGAAGAACAGGGCCATCCGGTCGAGGACATACATGTTGCCGAAGAGGGCCCCGGTGGTATGGCTGATATCAAGCCAGGCGAGACAGGCGAGGGTCGCCACGAGGCCGGCGATGCTGAAATAGGCCAGCTGCTCCTTGGGCATGCGCGGGAATGCGAAATCGGCAATCAAGACAAGGCAGAGCCAAATGGTCAGCACAATCTCCGGCAGAAGGAGCAGGAGATCCGACAGCGACATGTTCAATTCAAAATTCATAGCGTCGATCCGTACATCGTCAGGCGTACCCTATTCTGTCATCCGTTCCGGTTGAAGCTGTACTCCGCGTGCAGCCAATTGTTCCTGTACTGTTGGACTCGGGGAATCGAGGGCCGGAGCGGAGGCTACCGGCACGACGTGTGTGATCCTGGCAATGAGCGGATCCACCCCTGAGCGGACGACATTGTATAAATGCATGGGAAAGAGGCCAAAGCCGATACTCACGGAAATCATGATGAGCAGCGGAAGCCGGTCTACGATGGAGACGGCATCGTGGGAGTGGCTGTATTTCTGATCCATGGGGCCATAGAACAACCCGCGCATCATTTTGAAGAGATAGGCGAGGGTCAGCACGATGCCGAGGACGGCGACCACGACCTGGAACGGATACTTGTTCCAGCTCCCCACGATAATCATGACCTCGGCGATAAAATTGACCGTGCCGGGCATGCCGATGGAGGCCATGCAGCCTACGACAAAACAGCCCGAGATAAAGGGCATCTTGTTCGACAGGCCGCCGAGCGACGGGATATCGCGCGTATGGGTCTGGTCGTAGACCCAGCCGGCCATGGCGAAGAGCATGCCGGTGGCCATGGCATGGGCGAACATATAGATGACGGCTCCGCTCAAACTGATATAGTCCAGCGCGGCCATGCCGAGGAAGACGTAGCCCATGTGGCTGGAGCTGGAATAGCCGATCACGTATTTCGTGTCTTTGGCGTAAAAGGCCACGAATCCGCCGTAAATAATGCTGAACATGCAGAGGACCGCCGCCATCGGCATCATCTCGCGCGTGGTTTCCGGAAGAATTTCAAAGGCGACCCGAATAATCGAAAAATGGCCGAGCTTCATCAGCACGCCGGCGTGGAGCATGCTCGTGGCGGCCGGAGCTGCCGCATGTCCGACCGGCGACCAGGAATGGAGGGGCCAGAGCGGCGCAATCGACGCGAATCCGAAGAAAATCAGGACCCAGATAATCTTGTCGAGCGTGGTGCCTAGGACAGGAATATTCATCAGATGGGCCTGCTCACGGAGCACCAGAATATCGAAGGTATTCAGGCCGGAATATTTGTAGATCAATAAAATTCCCATGAGGGCCGCGACGGCAAAGGCCGAGAGAAACAGCACGAGTTTCATCGCGGCGTATTCTTTGCTGTTCGAGCCGAAATTGAAGATGAACCCCACGGAATCGCGCTGCTTGAGGCCTTCGGCGTCGGTCATTTCGAGATACTTCTTGGTGTGGCTGCCCCACATCCCGAGCAAAAGGTACATGGGGATGACGGACATCTCGTAGAAGAAGTACAGGAAGAAGAGGTCCAGTGACATGAAGACGCCGATGGTCGCGGCGGCCAGAATCAAGATCCAGATATAGAACTCTTTCATCCGGTCTTTGACGTGCCAGGAGACGAAGATTCCGGCGAACAAGAGAATCGAAGAGGCCAGCACAAGCGGAGTGCCGATCCCATCCACGCCCAGATACAGCGAGATCCCGAGCTGGCGCGACCATTCGAATTTCTGGATGAACTGAAACCCGCCTTTGGCCGGGTCATAGGCATAGAACAAGTAGATGGACGCGATCAGGGAAACGAAGGCCGATCCGGCTGCGATGCCACGGACGAGCATTGCCTGGCGGTTGGAGACAAAAATGAGCGCCAAGGCGCCGACGAACGGCGCGAACAGAATGTAGAGCAGTGCGTAGTCACCCATGGGTTCTAGTGATCCTGTCGTTGAACGGAGTCAGTAAGCGATGCCACCGTGCCATGGTCCAGCCGATCGACTAAGGCTTGGATGGAGCCGTTCATGATGCGCAGGAAGGGGGATGGATAGAGCCCGATCCAGAGAATCATCACGGACAGTGACACGGCGATAATCATTTCACGAAGTTGCAGGTCCACCATGGTGCTTTTCACGGCTTTGCCCAGGGGGCCGAGAATGGCCCGTTCGTAGTACCAGAGAAAATAGGCTGCTCCGAAGACCACGCCGGTGACGGCAAAGGCGCCATAGATCCAATTCGCTTTGAACGTCCCCAGGAGGATGAGAAATTCTCCGACGAATCCGTTCGTTCCCGGCAAGCCAATAGAGGCCAGGCCGATTAACAAAAAGTAACTGGCGAGCAGCGGAACCTGTTTGGCCATCCCACCAAAGGCAGAGAGATGGGTTGTCTGTTGCCGGGAATAGAGAAAGCCGGCAATGAAGAAGAGGCCGGCAGTGCTGAATCCAAGATTGATCATGGTCAAAAGGCTGCCTTGAAGCCCCTGGTAATTGAGCGCAAAGAGGCCGATCACGATGAAGCCAAGGTGGCTGATGCTGCTGAAGGCCAGGAGGCGGCGGAAGTCTGGCTGAATGAGCGCCATGATGGCCCCATACAGGATGGCTGCAATGCCCAGACACATGAGGATTGCCACCACGGTCTGGCTCTTGGATGCGTCCGGCAGGAGCGGGATGCTGAATCGCATGAAGCCGAAGGTTCCCAACTTGAGTCCGGCCAGAACCACCGCCATGCCGATCGGGCCTTCCAGCAAGGCATCCGGGAGCCAGGTATGGAACGGAAATACGGGAGCTTTGAAGGCAAAGCCCATAAACATCAGCCAGAAAATCAGGATCTGCTGGCTGAGGGGGATGGGAACGGTCAATAGATCGAGCAAGTCGAAGGAATAGACCTGGTCGGTATGACGAAGGACCGCCCACTGATGGAAGTTCAAATTGAGCAGGGCGATCCCGACCAACATAAAGACACTGCCGAGGAGCGTATAGAGCACATACTTCAGGGCCGCATAATGCCGCTCGGCTCCCCCACCCCAGAGTTTGATGAGGAAATAACTGGGGATGAGCATCAATTCCCAGAAGACAAAGAAGAGAATCAGGTCCAGCGAGACGAAGACGCCCATGGTTGTCGTTTCAAGGGCCAGGACACACATCATGTAGAGTTTGACCTGTTGACGAATGGTGTCCCAGGAGTAGATGACCACCAGGACAGTCAGGAAGGCGGTCAAGCCGACAAAGAGGACACTGATGCCGTCAACGGCCAGGTGATAGCTGATGCCGAGCCCGGGGATCCATGGGACATGCTCTGAAAACTGCATGGCCGCGGATTCGGGAATAAAGCGAATCAACACAAAAATCGCGAGGGCCAATTCGACAAGGGTAATTGTCAGGGCCGAGGTTCGCACCATATCCTCGTCCTCAAAGAGCCAGAGGACGGCTGCTCCGACGAGTGGGAGAAAGAGCAGGCAGGACAAGATCGGGAAACCGGCTGCGAGTTCTTCTAACATGGGTGCTGTGATGCCTCGGCGATCATAGGATCTTCTTTACAGTTGAATAATGAGCTGTACGACCAGCGCCAACAGAAACAGTCCGGCAATGATGAGCGCGGCATAGTGATGCACCATCCCGCTCTGGAGTTTGCGGCCCTGGCGCGCCGCCATGTGGTTCCCGAGCCCAATGACATTGAGGCCGGCGTAGACCACATATTTTTCGATCCACGTCGATCCGGCGGAGCCCCAATCGGCCAGTTGCGCCACGCCGCGGACAAGGCCATCGATGACGGTGCGGTCGAACCAGTCAAGCCATTCCCCGATCCGTTTGGTGGGTTCGACAAACAGATAGTCGTAGAGTTCATCGACGTAATATTTATTGAGCAAGGTCGTATAGGCTCCGGAAAACTTGGTGCTCCAGGATTCGGCTGTCGCGGGGCTGGCGCTATAGAGAAAATGCGCGAGGCCCCATCCGAGCAGGGCGATCCCGGTGGCGGCGCCCATGAGGAGCAGCACGAGTGCGGCGCTCGCTTCATGTTCCCCTGCCACCGCGGCGACCGGCGCCAGGAACCCGTGCAGCCAGCCATGTTCCGGCGGGAAGCCCAGGATCAGTCCTCCCAGGACTGAGAGCACACCCAAGGCCATTAACGGGCCGACCATCACCATCGGCGATTCATGCACATGTTCTTCCGTGTGATGATCCATCCGTGAGGGGCCGTAGAAGGTCAGATAGGTCAGGCGGAACATATAAAACGAGGTGAGGAACGCGCCGATTGCGGCCATGCCGTAGTACAGATAGTGATGGTTGACGAAGGCATGTCCCATGATCTCATCTTTGCTCCAGAAGCCGGCCAGGGGCGGAAGGCCGGCAATGGCAATGGTGCCGATGAGAAAGAGACGATAAGTCCAGGGAATCTTCTTGCTGAGTCCCCCCATCTTGCGGATGTCCTGCTCGCCCGATAAGGCATGGATGACCGAGCCGGCCGACAGGAACAAGAGGGCCTTAAAGAAGGCATGTGTCATGACGTGGAAGACCGCGGCGGTATAGGCACCGATGCCGCAGCCGAGGAACATGTATCCGAGCTGACTGACGGTCGAGTAGGCCAGCACGCGTTTGATGTCAGTCTGTACCAGGCCGATGGTGGCGGCGAAGAGGGCGGTGCATCCCCCGACCACCGCGACGATTTCCATGGCGATCGGCGACATATCGAAGATGGCGTGATTGCGTACGATCATGTAGACGCCCGCCGTCACCATGGTGGCGGCATGAATAAGGGCGCTCACCGGAGTCGGACCTTCCATGGCATCCGGCAGCCAGGTATAGAGCGGCAATTGGGCTGATTTCCCGACGGCGCCGATCAACAGACAGAGGGCGATGGCGGTGGCCATCTCAGGCGAGAGCTGGCTGACCTGTGCCATGACCTTCGTATAGTCGAGGGTCTTAAAGTTGATAAAGACCAGGAAAATGGCCAGGAGAAATCCGGCGTCGCCGATCCGGTTCACGACGAAGGCTTTTGAGGCGGCTTTCGCGGCGGAAACCTTGTCGTAATAGTAGCCGATCAAGAGATAGGAGCAAAGACCGACGCCTTCCCATCCGATGAAGAGCACCACGTAGTTGTTGCCCATGACGAGCAGCAACATCGAGACCATGAAGAGGTTCATATAGGTGAAGAAGCGGGTGAACCCCTCTTCGCCATGCATGTACCCGACGGAATAGACGTGGATCAGGAAGCCGACGCCGGTCACCACGAGAAGCCACACGCAGGTCAAGGGATCGACCAGATAGGCCAGGTTGATCGTGAGATCCCCGCCGAAGATCCATTGGTAGGCCACGACTTCGTGCGAGACTCCTGTGCGGAGGACGTCGGCGAATACGCCGATCACACAGAGAAAGGACAGCGCCACGGAGCCCCAGGCCAGCCGGTGTGCAATCTCGTGGGAATACCGGCTGCCGAAGAGGCCGTTTGCAATCACGGCCAGCAACGGAAATACCGGAATGAGCTTGATGAGCAGATCGGTTAAATCAGACACGTTACCACTTCAATAGGTTCATTTCGTCGACGTTGGTTGAGAGCTTGCCACGGAACACCACGATGATGATGGCCAATCCGACAGCCGCTTCTCCGGCGGCAATGGCGATGATGAACAGGGCCACCAATTGGCCGGCCATGGACTCCAGGTAATGTGAAAAGGCCACCAGGTTGATATTCGCCGCGTTCAGCATGATCTCGACGGACATCAGCACGATGATAAAGTTCCGCCGGATCAGCACTCCGAGGAGTCCGGTGAGGAAGAGGATCGCGCTGACGGCGACATAGGCGGCTAAAGGTATCATGCGTCAGTCTTTTCCGGCATCGATCGGTTTAGGCGTCTTGGCCAGCACGATGGCGCCGATAATGGCGCCGAGCAGGAAGACACCGACAATTTCAAATTGCAGCAGATAGTCGCTGAACATCTTGATGCCGACGGCCGCCGTATCCCCATCCTGTAAAATAGCGACCGTGGGAGCCGTGCCTTTCGCCCCGGCATAGGGGGACTTCACGAGCAAATACAAAACATAGAGCGAACCCAGGGCCGCAGGCCCCAGAAAGTACAGATAGGTCGAGTGGAAATAGCGCTCGTCCGTTTTCAGATTTAGCAGCATGAGCACGAAGAGATACAGCACCAGGATGGCGCCGGCATAGACCACCACTTGGACGGCCCAGAGGAATTCCGCGTTCAGCAAGACGAACAAGCCTGATACATGCAGGAGGACGGCAAGCAAGGCCAATCCGCAATGGACGGGATTCTTGAGGGCGACGGTCAGGACGGCGGCGGCGATACTGACCAAGGCAAAATACGAAAAAAAGACAGCGATCATTGTCCGTGCTCAGCTCAAATGCTTGGGAGTTGATTGCGTCGGTTTGAGGACCGATTGCGGAAAGTAGTAGCGGTACTCGCGACTCTCTTCCGCATTCTTCTCCTGGTTATGGGCATAGAGATATTTTTTCGCGTCTTCCAAATGACGCTCCCCAATTTCGTATAGACGCTTTTTGTCGAAGAGCAGTGTGCGTTTGTCATGCGTGGAAAACTCGTACATCTTGGTCATAGCCAGCGCGTTGACGGGGCAGGCCTCCACGCAATAGCCGCAAAATACACACTTGGTGATGTCGATATAGAATTCACTGGCGTAGCGCTGAAGGGGGCGCTCCTTGTCCTCGGCGCTCACCACTTTGATGCAATGCGAGGGACAGGCGGCTTCGCAGAGGTCGCAGCCGACACAGCGTTCCCGTTTATCGTCGTACCGGAGCAGGCTCAGCGCCCCGCGGTGCGTATCCGGCAGCGTGCGCTGCTCCCGAGGATACTGAAACGTGATCGGTTTATGGAACATATGGCGAAACGTCACCTTCATGGCGTCCCAAATCTCATAGAACAAGGCGGCATGCAGAATCTTCTTTGTCAGTGCGGCGACGCTCATCGTAGGCTCCTGCCTTTCGGAATCATCCGGCGATCCCTAGGCTCGTTCGATACTGACCCATGCATGCTTGAATGACGGGACGCCGGTCGTCGCGTCCACGTGCACCGCCATCAAATCCTTGACCGGCGGCTCGTTGAAATGCTCCGGGAAGAAACAGGTATTCGGCGCGAGCGAGGCGTCCGCTTGCACACCCAGTTGGAGCGATCCCCGTTCCGATGTCACGCGCACTTTTGAACCGTCCTGAAGCCCCAGCAGTTCCATATCTTGCAGATTCATCCGCAGCTTGCCCGTGTTCGGCGCGATCTTGATCAGACCGGGCGCCTCAGTGGACATCTTGCCGGAATGCGTGAGTTGCTGCCCCATCACCAAGGCGAAGGACCGCTTCGAATCGCTAACGGCTTGCACGGCTCGGTAGCGGGCCGTGACCTCGGCCGCGTAGCCGTTGGCGAGATACGCATCCGGTTCCGGCGTCACTTTGCGCGGCTGGCCGAGATTGTAGTATCCCGGGAGCAGCTTCATGATTTCGGATTGAATGTCGTTGGCCGATTCATAGGGCCATTGCGCGCCCAAGGCATTGGCCAGAGCCGTCATGATGTGCCAGTCAGGAAGACTTTCGCCGATCGGGTCCATCGCTTGGCGGACGCGGAGAACACGGCCTTCGAGATTGGTAAACGTCCCGTCCTTTTCGGCATAGGTGCAGGCCGGGAGGACAAAGTGCGCGAGGCGTCCGGTATCGGTCAAGAAAGGATCTTGCACCACGAGCAGGTCGAGTTTTTCAAGCGCCTGCCTGATCTCCATCGAGGCCGGCAGTGTGGCCAAGGGGTTTTCACCAAGCACATATAAGGCCTTGATCTGCCCGCTCTTGCAGCGCTTTAGGATTTCAATGAGGTTGGCGCCGCCTTTGGCGGGGAGGGGCGCATCCCAGGTTTTGCCGAATCGCTCACGTGCGGCCGCATCGTCATAGCGGGCCTGCCCTGGAAGGAATTCAGGCGCGACCCCCATATCGACAGCGCCTTGCTCGTTCGGCTCTTCGGTGACCGTATTCACGCCACAACCGGCCTTGCCGAGCTTGCCGGTAATCCAGGCCAGATCGATCAATTTCAGCACATTCTGGTAGCCATCCGGGCGGCGCACGATACCTTCGGCGCAGAGCATGATCGAGCGGGGCGCTTCCGCTATGATGGCGGCGATTTCCCGATAGGCTTCTGCGGAAATACCGGTTTGGGCAGCCAGTTGATCGAGCGACAAGCCCGCGACGGCGGCCTTCAAGGCCTCAAACGATTGGGGGTGCTTACCGACCGCGGCTTCGTCAACCAGATCCTGCTCGATCGTGGCCTTCACCAATCCGTCGATTACCAGGCTTTCTGTCCCTGGCTTAATCAGGAAGGGATGTGACGCCAGCTTGGCGATGTTCGTGACGGCTGAGTCGAGCACCACCACTTGGGCGTTATACACCCGGACGGCCTCTTTCACTCGGACGGCGGTCAGCGGGTTTGTCTCCGTGAGGTTCGAGCCGATCAGCAAAATGGCCTTGGCCTTCGTGAGATCTTCCCAATCGTTCGGGGTCCGCCCGAAGCCCAGGGCATGCCGTGACGCATGGACAAAATTTATGTGCCCATAGCGCGCGCTGCTGTCCAGTTGATTGGTCCCGATGACGGAGCGCATGAGTTTTTGGAACAAATAGAGTTCTTCGTTCGTGCAGCGGGCCGTGATCAGTCCGGCAATGGCGTCGCTGCCGTGCTGTTCCTTGATCGCGGCGAACCGATCCACGACCTGGTGCATGGTCTCGAGCCAGGGCTTCGGCACGAGTTGGTTGTTCTCACGCACGAGCGGCTGGGTAAGGCGGCTCTTTCCGTCGAGGTATTCGAAGCCGAAGCGGCCGCGCACGCAGAGCCCGCCGTGCCCCTTCGCTGTTTCCGATCGATCGCCCCATTTGTTTTTCCAGGACAAGGGCGACGTCACACGAATGACCTCGGAGTCTTTGGTCTCCAGGTAGAGCTGGCAGCCGTCACCGCAGTAATTGCAGGTGCTCGTCGTCTTCTTCATCTGCCAGGGCTTGTAGAGATACTTGGAATACTTGTTCGTAATGGCGCCCACTGGGCAGACAGCCAAACAATCGCCGCAAAATTCGCAGGACAGGGGGAGATCGCCTTTGGCGACGACTTGGTTGAACCCGCCCTTTTTCATGAACTGCAACGCATCGATCATGAGCACGTCCTTGCAGACGTTGATGCACTCGGCGCAGGCGATGCAGCGGTTCATATTGAAGTCGAGGACGATACTGCGGGTGTCTTCCGGAATGAACTTCTGTTTGGCATTGGCCAAATTTGTGACGCCATGCTGGAAGGCCATATCCTGCAGTTCGCAGTGGCCGTCGGCATCGCAGACCGGGCAGTCCAGCGGATGGACGGACAGATGTTTCTCGACCGCCTTCTTGCGGGCCAGGAAGAGGTCTTCGCCTTCCGTCCTGATGATCATGCCGGCGGTGGCTTTCGCGGTGCAGGAGCGGACCGGGGCCTTCTTGCCTTCCTGCATGACGAGGCACATGCCGCAGGAGCCGAAGGGGTCGAAGGTATAGTGGTAGCACATGGCCGGGATGATCTTGCCCGTGCTGGAAATGACGTCATAGAGCGAGACGCCGTCTTTCGCGGAGACCGTCTTGCCGTCGATGGTCAACTCAATGGACGCCGCTTCGACATCCGGATTTGTAGCTGGCTTCAAGCCCATGGTCCCGATCCTTATATCCCTATCCTACCGATCGCACTCGCCCATCACGATATCGTAGGTGCCGAACAGCGTGATGGCGTCGGCGATCATGTAGCCGCGCGACATATAATCAAATGCGCCCATGTGAATGAACGACGGGGCGCGGATTTTCAGGCGATAGGGTTTCCCCCCGCCCGTGCTGACAATATGGAACCCCAGCTCGCCTTTATGCGCCTCGGTTCCGCAGTAGATTTCCCCCGGAGGGGCGTTAAACCCCTGGGAGAACAGTTTGAACTGCTGAATCATGGCCTCGAGATTCGTGAAGACCCGTTCCTTTGGAGGCAGGGTCACGCTGGGCACATCCGCCATGATCGGGCCTTCCTGCATCTGCTCAAGGCACTGGCGAATGATCTTCACGCTCTCGTACATTTCCATGACCCGGATCCAATAGCGATCGTAGGTGTCGCCGTTCTTGCCGACGGGAACACTGAACTCGCATTTCGGATAGGCGGAATAGGGTTCGTATTTGCGCAGGTCGTAATCCACACCCGAGCCGCGCAGGGTCGGACCGCTCAAGCCGAAGCTGACGGCGTCCTCTGCGGAAATGACTCCGACACCTTTGGTGCGCGCGACCCAGATGCGATTCTTTTCCAGGAAGACGATGTATTCGTCGATCTTGGGTGGGAAATAATCGAGGAACTGCTTCAACTTGCCAAGCAACGAGGGGGTGAAGTCCCGCTCGACTCCGCCGATCCGGTACCAGCTGGTGGTCAACCGCGCGCCGCAGAGTTCGTCGAACCAGTCGAGCAAAATTTCACGGTCCCGGAAACAATAGAAAAAGACGGTCATGGCGCCGATGTCGAGTGCCTGGGTGCCGAGCCAGAATTGATGGCCGATGATGCGCTGGATTTCTGCCACGATCGTGCGGAGGTATTCCGCCCGTTCCGGAACTTGCAGATTCATCAGCTTTTCCACGGCGCGGCAATAGGCGAAGTTGTTGTACATCGCGCAGACGTAGTCGAGCCGGTCTGTATGCGGAATAAATTGATGGTAGGTGCCTTCCTCGGCCAGCTTCTCGACGCCGCGATGGAGATAGCCCATCACCGGGGTCGATTTGACGAGGCGCTCACCTTCGAGCTCCAAGATGACTTTGAGCACGCCGTGGGTGCTGGGATGCTGCGGCCCCATGTTGAGCAGCAGCTCTTCCGTTCGCAGCGTCGGGAGCGTTTCGCTCTCCGGATGCTCCGGATCGACTTTATAAACGGTCGTTCTCTGGTCTTCGAATGCCATCGCTTGCGTGATTCCTACCGCGGAATTTCGTCAAGAAAATCGAACGTGTCCCGCCAGCCCTTGCCGCGCAGCGGGAAGTCTTTCCGAAGGGGGTAGCCTTCGGTGTAATCGTCCGGCATGAGGATCCGCCGCAAATCGGGATGATTGCGGAAGCGGATGCCCATCATGTCGTAGACCTCGCGCTCCATGAAGTCGGCGCCTTTCCAGAGATCGGTCAAGGAGTCCACGATGCAATCCGATTCCGGCACGCGCACTTTGAGCCGGATTCGTTGCCGTTTGCGAATGGAATAGAACTCCCATACGACTTCAAAGCGTTCTTCATCGTCCGGCCAATCGACAGAACTTACGTGCACAATGTAGTCGAAGTCCATTCCCGGATCGTCGTGAAGGAAGCGGGCCACCTCATGTGCGGTGGCTCGGGTCACGGTTACAGACACATCCCCGCGCCATTCATTGGCGGAGACAAATCCAGCGGGAAACGTATCCTGTACTCGCTGAGCCAAGAGATGCATGGTGACGAACTATACCTTCAGGCTTTCTTTGACCTGGTCCGGCTGCTTTACAAACACTCGCTTTTGCATAATCCGCTCTTGCAGTTTCAAGATGCCGTCGAACAGCGCTTCAGGTGTGGGAGGGCATCCTGGCACATAAATATCGACAGGGATGAACCGGTCGACTCCCTGCACTACGCTATAACTGTCGTAAATGTTCCCTGATGTCGCACAAGATCCCATGGCGATGACATATTTAGGCTCGGGCATCTGGTCGTAGATCTTACGGATCACGGGCGCCATTCGGCGGCAGACGGTCCCGGCGACAATCATGAGATCGGACTGCCGGGGGGAGGCACGAAACACACCGGCCCCGTATCGGTCCATGTCGTAGCGCGACGACACGGCGGCAATCATTTCAATCGCGCAGCAGGCCAAGCCGAAGGTCATGGGCCAGAGCGACCCTTTGCGCGCCCAGTTCACCGCCTTTTCCACGGTGGTCGTGATGACGTCGGGGGAGCCGTCCTTGTCCGGTCGTCCTAGCTGGATCAGTCCCATTCAAGCGCCCCCTTCCTCCACGCATAGACATAAGCCACGAGAAATAAAGCGATAAAAATCAGCATCTCAACAAGCCCGATAATCCCGAGCTTTTCGAACACGACAGCCCAGGGATAGAGAAAAATGACTTCAATATCGAAAATAACGAACAACATCGCAAAGATATAGTACCGAACGGGAAACGGCATCCGAGCATCCGAGAATGGTTCGGATCCGCATTCATAGGTCGACAGTTTCTCCGGTTCTGGATATTTAGGTTGGACAAAATAGCTGATCACCAGTGTCACTACCCCGAACGCGAGCGCGATAAAGACGAAGAGCAGAATCGGGAAATATCGAGTTAAATACTCGAGGAGCAGGTCAAAACCGGTCATCGTTCTCGTCTCACAAGCTGTTGACCTAGAAAGAAGAGGGGAGATCTTAGTGCCGTGGTCTTTGGGATAGCAAGCGGACAAAGGACCTACAAATACCGACCCGAAAGCCCTAGGTTTCCGTGCCTACAGGGACTGGAGAGAAAAATGATGAATTGTATTTATTTTACAGACTGTTAGCACTGACCGTTTCACGGTCGTTAAATTGCCGTATGACCGAATGAAATCCGTATTGCGGCATCCAGGGTGGTGTGTTTCGTCAGGTTTGAGGATCTTGGGGGAGTTTTTGGGAGCGTGGTATGCGGAGATGGGCTGGTGGATTCTGCTGGGAGTCGTCCCATTCTGATTCTAACGGCGACAAGGCTTTTGCTTTTCGCCGCCGATGAATTTGGGTTTCAATCCTCGGTTGCGGGGAAGAGCGGGGAGAGTCGGCTGGTCGTGGTGTTGTCATGTGAACCAACCATGATTCGCGAGCAGGATATTGTAATATTTCGTGACACGGTACCACCCCGAGAAATCCGCCGTCAAATGCACGGTGGGGTTCTGCCATTATTCTTGACAATACACGACCCTTTGCTATGGTTTGCGAAGAGCTACTTGTCTCAACAGAAGGACTAAACCCATGAAAAACATGATACGAATCGTTCTAGCTGTGCTCTTGTCGTGGGGCAGCCTTCTGCCAGACGGAGTGATGGCTCAAACGCAAGAGACTGAGTCGGTTCGGCTCGGTGAGGCCGCACTGGCTTATGCAGCCGGCTCTATTCAGAAAGTGACGCCCCGCGATGGGCTGGTGAATCTGATCACCGGCGACAATCAAGCTTCAGGAGCTCGGACCGTTATCGGTGCGGGAGATTCTGTCTATCTCAAGTTGGACAACCCTCATGACGTTGCGGCAGGCGACTTATTCACGGTCTATCGACGGGTCCGCAAGGTGTTTCATCCGGTCACGCGCGAATACCTTGGATTCATCACCCTGCGGCTGGCGGTGGTGCGGGTGGCTCAGGTGGATGATGCCTTGACGACCGTGGAGGTCGTTCGCAGTTACGGAGCCTTTGCTCCTGGCGATCCGGTGTACCGGTTTGCTCCCCCTGTGGCGGCGAGCGGGACCAGTTCCATTGGTGATCGAGGAGATATCGGCGGCATGATCGTCAGTCTGCAAGCGGATCCACCGGTGACTCTCGTGGCTCAGCGGAATGTTGTGTATCTCGATCGGGGGCAAGCGGATGGTCTGAGGCAGGGAGATCTCTTGGATATCTATCGCAAGGGATTGGGGATTCCCTCTCGCAAGGTTGGGCAGATCAGGATCATCTCAACGGAAGACCAGACGGCGACGGCCCAGATTACGAAGTCGACGACGAGGATCATGGTGGGAGATCGATATAAGCTGGTGGGACATTCGGCGCCGGTTGCGCAACCAGCTGAGCTCTCCCCTGCTCCGATTGTGCCCCAGCCGAAGCGCGGGACGTCTGAAAAAAGTGTCGCGTCGGTCATTCCGTCTGACGCGGTTGCACGGAGTTTGAAAGTGCAGGATGCCGCGGGCGCGAGCCGCCTGAACCTTGCAGACGTGGCAAATCTGTTGCGGTATGAGTCGGGCGAGGCTGCGATCCGACCCGAGGGGTACAAAGTCCTTGATCAGTTGATCGAGTATCTGCAGTCCAGCGGCGATGGACGAATGATTCGCGTGGAAGGTCATTCCGACAATAGGGAAATCGGGCCTTCACTGAAGTCCCGCTACCCGAGTAACTGGGAATTATCAAAGGCTCGTGCGAATGGCGTCGTGCGATACCTGGTGGAAAAAGGCGGGGTGGACTCCAGCCGGTTGTCTTCCATGGGCTATGGCGATAGCCGGCCGGCTGCGACCAATGCGACGGAAGAAGGTCGCACCAGCAACCGCCGAGTTGAGGTGGTGCTCTATGCGCCGGCATCGGCCGAACCCAAAACCTCTCAGGCAGAGGTCCCGGGCCAGATGGAAACTGATTCGTCACAGCTGAACGCTCGTGGAGCCGGTTCGGTGGATGCGGGCGCTGGTCAAGAAGGGCCTCGCGCCACTCCGGGCACTTCAGTGCCATCGGGGCAAGAAGCGCTTCCTCAGGCCGATGCGCCTGGAACTCCCAGTCTTCCTGCTTCGGCAGGGGAGACCATGCCGGATCCTCCCGCACAGGATTCGACCAAGCCTTCTGCTCCAGCACTCTAGTCAGACTCTTCCCGTGAGCGTCCAGGATGTCTCCTGATGGCATCCTGGATGCTCTGTCCTCTCCCTGTTCAGGATTCACGCAAGCGGCTTTCGTTCATTGTCCTGTCTTTTCCTGCGCTGCTACAATGCTGTATGCAACACACCGATATGCCTCCTATGCCTCCCCCGTCCCACGCGTCTGCAGCTCCGCAACTCTTTGCCGATGTAATCGTGCCGCGGCATATCGCAAAGGCCTTTACCTATCTCGTTCCTCCCGTTCTGGCAAATCGGATCGCGGTCGGTCAGTGCGTCAGCGTGCCGTTCGGCCGGACAATGCTGCAGGGGGCGGTTGTAAGGCTGAGCGGCCAGCCGCCAACGGGCATGAGTGTCTCTCGGCTCAAACCGATTGTTTCCGTTGTCGAAGGGGCGCAGCTTTCGGGGATTTCCCCGGAGCTATTCGCATTGTCAAAACGAGTGGCGGATGAATATCTTGCCCCATGGGGGCAATGTTTGCGGTTGGTGTTGCCTGCGGAACCGCTCTCGAAGCCTCCACCGATCCGTTTCATGGCTACTCAGGAGGGACGGAGCGCACTTGAAGGGGGGCGCTGTCCCGAGGAAATGCGGCCGCTTCTCACCCGTATTGCCCGGCGAACCGGCGGGTTATCGGCGGCGACCACTCAAATGGCTGCCAAGGAAGTCCCGCGCGGCACTCTGCAACGGCTCCAAGCCCAGCAGTGGGTCATACGCAGCACGGGTGGCGCTCCGCGGAAGCAGGCTCCGGCCCGCAAAGCATCGGTGGCACAGCATCCTGCGCCCATCCGTTTGCCGCTGTCTCCGGAAATAGATCGAGAGGCTGGACAATGTCTTACAAACGTTCTGCAGGCCTCTCGCGCCATGAAAGTCTTGTTTCATGGTGACACGAATTATCGGATTGCCTTGTTGGCCAGTGCCGCCAGACAGGTGTTGGCCGCCGGCCGGTCGGTTTTGGTGATTGTCGGGGAGGTGGCGAAGGCTGAATGGCTGGCGAAGGTTCTGCAGGGCATCATGGACCTGCCAGTGATCGTGCATCATGGCCGGGTTCAGAATCCTGTGAGCCCCACGGAATCGAAGGAGTCGCCTCAGCTCGTGGTCGGGACCCGTTCGGCCATTTTCCTCACGTTGCACAAGATCGGGTTGATATGGATAGAGGGTGAAGATGACGCGGCGCTCAAGGAACCGCAGGAGCCGCGGTATCATGCGCGCGAGGTCGCGTGGTTGCGGGCGCAACAGCATCAGGTGCCGCTGGTCATGGGATCGTCCCATCCTTCCTTGGAGTCCATGACGGTGGCGGACGTTGAGCGACGGACGCAGCCGTTTCGCCCTGAGCAGGCTCCGATCGTCGAATTGGTCGATCTGTCTCAGGACTTTTCAGGTTCGCCATTCAGTGGCCGCTTAGTGGCCGCGTTGCGCGAGACGCTGCAGCGGCATGAGCGGGCCATCTTGTTCTTGAATCGAAAGGGCTACGCTGGGGCGCTGGTCTGTCGGGAATGCGGGTGGGTTCCCCGCTGTGCCTCCTGTGCCGTGGCGCTTCCCTATTACCGAGACAAAGGGCGGCTCACCTGCCGATATTGCGGTGTCGGCCTGTCTCCCCCCGACATCTGTCCGACCTGCGGCTCGTCACGTCTCAGTCCGGTTGGCGAGGGAACGGAGCGGGTGGAGCTGGAGGTTCGCCGGCTCTTTCCAGACGCCCGTCTGGTGCGGGTGGAAGGAGACGTTTCGCAGGGGGCCGGGGCCGCGAGAGGATCGTGGCGGCAGGTGTACTCGGGGGAGTGGGATATTCTCATCGGGACGCAGGTCTTGTTTCAGCGTGAGCCGATCGCTCCCGTTGGTCTTGTCGGGATTGTGCAGGCCGATTCCGGGTTGCACGTGCCGGACTTTCGAGCGGCTGAGCGCACCTACCAATTGCTGGTTGACGCGGCGAGTTTGGGATGTCCGGCTGCAACCGGAGGGCGCGTGGTGCTCCAAACCGCTCTGCCGAACCATCATGTCATGCAGGCCATCGCCCTCCATGATCCGGCCCGGTTTTATGATGAGGAGCTGCGGGCCCGCCAACTGCTTGGGTATCCGCCGGCTGTGCACTTGATTCACCTGGCGGTGTCCGGCAAGGATCGTGTGCTGGTCGGGCAAGCTGCGCAACAGTGGGTGAAGCAGTTACACGGTGCTGCGGCGGCCTCTGTCACGGCGGTTCATCGAAAGGGGATATCTTCCCCCGCCGGGTCTCTCCTCGCTCCGTCATCTGAGGGCATCGGCATTCTCGGTCCGGTGCCGGCTGTCGGGATGGGTCCGAAAGGACAAGTGCGGTCACACATCATGGTCAAGGGACACGATCGTGCCGCGATTCGTCTGGTGGTGCAACAGGCTCTGGAAATGGTCGAGCCTGCCTATCCCCGCAGAAATGTGAAGTTCAGCGTGGACGTGGATCCTCTCGAAATGGCGTAAGTCTAGCGCTTTTTGGGGCGGGGTGGTTTCACGGGCGTGGGCGGGGTGGTGGGAGGAACCGGTGTCGATGCGGCCCACGCGCGCTTGAAGAGGCCATAGGAAAAGGAAATCCAGAACACCGCGGCGAAGAGTCCCAAGACGACGGCGGAGAGGACGGTTCCCATCTCTTCGTCCGATGGCGTGGTCGTGGCCGACTTGAGCTGCACCATCAGATTGAGCGGCCAGGCGAAGCTCTCCAGTCCGACAAGCAGCGTGGACCAGGCCCAGATTTTCGTGATCGTCCGGCCTTTCCACAAGAGAAAACCCGCAACGAGCAGGGTCCATCCGACCATGACCGCCGTTGGCACGGCGCCCCAGAGCAGCCAAAATCCTGCGGCCACGACAAGCGTGCCGAGGCCGATGTTGAGCTGGATGAGGTTCTGCGAGGTCAGTGGCATGGCGGGGAGGCAGTGTGACGGCTGTACGATCCGAAGTCAATGAGGGGTGAGGCGGTCGTGGCTGCCGGGAGCGAACTTACCGGGCGAGCTCGGCCCGCGCGGCCTCCAGCAACGTCTGCATGTCGAATGGTTTTTGAAGGGTTCTGCGCGCGCCGAGCATTTTGGCGACATCGAGGAAATTCAAGATGCCGATCATGTCGGTGCCACCCGTGATGGCAATGACGCGGGAGGCAGGAAACTCACGCCGAAGCGTCATGATACTTTCCAGTCCGTCTTGGTCCGGCATCAAGATGTCCATGATCACGAGGTCGGCCGGTTTGGCCCGGTATCGTTCCAGGCCTTCTTTCCCATCACGGGCCTCTTGAACCTCATACCCGGCCTGCTCCAAGGTTTCTCGGATCAACTGGCGGATCTGATCTTCGTCATCAACGACTAGGACAGATGGCATGGAGTACCTCTAATAAGAAGGCCCTAGCAACCGTGCGGCTGGGGTGGGGGGAAGACTCTTGCAAGCCCATGCAGCCGGTTGATGAGCGCCCCGGCAACTCTAGCATCACGTGCTAATGCGAGCAAGCGCTTCCATCCGTATGTCATCTCGTGCAAGGAAGAGCCGACCTTAGATCATGGAACATCCCGCCTCAATGGCCCAAGCTTAGTGCATGGCAACGTCTTGTTACTAGAGCGATTGAGCGGCTTGGAAAGGATTTTGGGACGGATTGGTCTAGGGCCGTCTGTCTCTGTCTACGGTTGCCGTTTGATAAAGAATGCGGCGGCTTGAGCCCGCCGGGTGATCCGCAATTTCTGAAAGATGTTAGACAGGTAGTTCTTCACCGTTTTGTCACTGAGATTGAGAGCCGTTGCGATTTCCTTATTCGTCTGCCCTTCCGCAACTAACGCTAACACGCGTTCTTCTTGAGTAGAGAGAGGGTCCGTACCTGGGGCCTGCGGAGTTGTGCCAAGGCCCCGGATCCAGCTCAAGGCGCGTTCGGTCACGTGAGGGTCCAATATGGAATGGCCTTGGGCAACGGTGTGTACAGCTCGGAGCAAGGCGGCGGAATCGATTTCCTTGAGAACATATCCGTGCGCTCCGGCCAGCACCGCGGCAAGGACCGAGTCGTCATCGGCATAGGAGGTAAGAAAGATCACACGGATTGCGGGGTTGGCGGCCAGGATGTCCCGGCAGGCGTCCACACCGGAGCCATCCGGCAGACGCACATCCATGAGGATGACGTCGGGTTTCAGCCGTGCGGCGCTGAGAATGGCTCCAGCCACGCTGTCGGCTTCTCCCACCACGGTGACATGGTCATGTTGTACGAGCAGCGTTCGCAGCCCGACGCGCACCACTTCATGGTCATCGACGAGGAGCAACCGGACCGGGTGAGGTTGTACCGTTCGCATAGTCCTCCTGTTATGGGAGATTGACGAGGATGCGTGTTCCGCGATCATGCGCGGAACGGATCGAGAACCGTGCTCCGATCTTGTGGGCTCGCGCTGCCATATTGGTCAGGCCGTTTCCCACTCCCTGCACACTGGGTGGATTGAATCCATGCCCATTTTCGCTGACGCAGAGGCGAAGGGAATGGGCCAGTTGCTTGAGCGACACCGAGGCTTTCGTGGCTCGTCCGTGGCGGAGGCTGTTGCTGAGGGCTTCGCGCACGATATTCACCAAGTGCAATGCCTGCTCGGTGGATAACCGGCCAGCGGCGGCATCGTCGATGGTCACCGTGCAGTGAAGGGGTTGGGTGGCGGTGATCGCGTGAATCACGGCATGCAGCGCGCTAGAGAACGTGTCTTCCGATAACATTCCGGAATCCAGTCCGGCAATAAAGTTCCGGATCTCTCCCATCACGCGGTTCATCTGGCCAATGGCTTGTTCGAGGAGTTCCGAGACCTTGCCGTGTTTTCGGTGGCGCATAAGGGGTTTGCAGGATTCGAGGCCAAGCCCGATCGCGTAGAGCGATTGCAAAATGCCGTCGTGGAGGTTTTGGCTAAGCTGTTCCCGTTCGTCGAGGACTTTGCGCAAATCCTGCTCCCGATGGCGGAGCACATCTTCCGCCTGTTTGCGATTGGTGATATCGCGAACAAAGGCGCAGTGGAACTCTTGGCCCTCATAAGCAAGATAGTTGATCTGAATCTCGACGGGGATCAGGTGGCCTTGCTTATGTCGATGGGTGGTTTCGATCGTAAGGGTTTTGCGTTGCTTCGATTCGGCCCAAAACGACGGCCAGATGGCTTCTGGGAATGCGGGATTCAGATCGTGGACGGTCATCGTGCACAACTCTTCTTCCGAGTATCCCAGTATAGTGCCGGCCGCCTTGTTCACCCGGATGATCTTGGCCTGGGGATCGATCCAGTAGATCGCGTCCACGGCATGATCGATCGTGAATTGTGAAAGCCGCAACATGTGCTCAGCCCGGATGCGATCCGTAATGTCTTCGCAGGAGATCAGCAGGGTGGGCCGGCCATACCGGTCTGTCATCACCCGAGTGAATTCCTTGACCCAGAGACGGCTGCCGTCTTTGCGTTGCTTCTCCAGTTCCCAACTTGCGAGGGCGCTTCCGGAGCCAATGATACAGGCGGCGATATGGTCCATTGCGAGGGCGTGATGTTCCTCCGGAAACAGGGTGAGGATGGACTGGCCCAGCAACTCGTCAGCCTCATACCCCAATGCCATTGCCCCCTGCCGGTTGACTTTCTGGAGTGTCCCATCGGTGTCGATGAGAAAGCACATGAGCGGGCTTTGGTCAAATAAGGCGCGGTGTTCCTCTTCCGCGCGTTTCTGTTCGGAGACATCCCGGCCCATGCCCGTGATGCCGATGGCGTTACCCTGTGAATTCTTGAGTGCGGCGCCGGTCCAATGATAGGGAATGCGGCGGCCCCCTTTGGTCAGTAAATGGCCGTCGAGCTCCGCGTATCCTTCCGTGAAGGCCTGTCGAATCGCCGCTGCGGTACGATCCTGTTCTTCCTCTGGAACAAAGTCTAGGGCGGGTTTATGGAATAACTCCTGGGGTGTATATCCGGTGGCTTCGACCGCCCGTCTGTTCCATTTGATGAGCTGTCCGCCGTGATCGAGTGTGAACAGAAAGTCGGGCACGGTGTCCATGATGTTCCGAAGGTCGTCGATGGTGCGGTCGCGCTCGGCGAGCTCGCGTGTAAGTTCTGATACCTGCGTTCGCATCGACTCAAGTTCCTCAAGGACATCGGTGCGACTCATGCGGTAGCTCCTTGTCTAGTGGAAGAGATCCTGAGATGGTCGGAGAACCTAAGGGACTGTGCGAAGGAGATGGATGAAGAAAAGGTGGTGGAACTACAGCCGGATCTGATGGGAAAGGCTGACAGCAGTTTCAACGTGACGCCATGTAACAGGAGAGAGAGGAGTCGTGGTCGAGGAGTCCAGAACAGTGGTTGTAAGGTGGGTTGCGAGAACCGCTTAGCCACATGCCCTCTCAGGTAAGGCCTGAACCGGGAAGATTAGGAATGAAGAGTGTCCTATGAAGGGGTGACGAATGTCTAGACAAAAATACACCAGGCCTGATGCCCGGATGAACCGCCAAGAAAGAGCGGCGGGCCGTGCGCCGATCGATCATCGTCTCTTAAGAGATTCGGGCGGGAGCTACTGTTGTTGGTGCCGAAGGCGGGACTTGAACCCGCACGGCTTGCGCCACACGCCCCTCAAACGTGCGTGTCTGCCATTTCACCACTTCGGCATCGGAAGCATGGAAACCGGACGAGGGAGGGGCATTATAGAAGTAGGCCAAAATCCTTGTCAATAAAGCAGGTGTCCGGTAGAATCGGCCCCCATCTCCCGTACTGACCGTGGGCGTTCTCGGGTAAGCAGGTAGGATAGTCGTTTCATGGCCTTCGTGACCTCCAATCGCCACCGTCTTGGCACGTCTGTCGCCGCGTTTTTCGACGTGGATAACACGCTATTGCCCGGCGAGGCGAGCGAAATACGGTTTTTTCGATGGCTCTGGCAGCGGCGAATCGTGGGATGGCCCGAAGCGCGGGCCAGTGCGATGTGGTGGCTTCGGCATTGGCCGGCCCTGTCCCTTCAGCCGCTCCGGGAACGGAAACTGTATTTGATGGGGAAGCCGGCTCAAGTGATTGAGCCGCTGGGTGAAGAATTTTGTCGTGAATGCTTATGCCCCGCGGTCTCGCCCGATGCCATGAGACAGATGGAGCAGCATCGGCAGGCCGGTCATGCCATTGTGCTGGTGACGGGATCGCTCGACTTTCTGGTGGATCCCATTGCGACCTCGCTGCAAGTCGATCGGTGTCTGGCCGGCCAACTGGTGCAACGGGATGGTGTCTATACCGGCGATCTGCTTCAGCCGTTGCCCTACGGGAATGGAAAACACACACTGGTGGAGCGTCTGGCTGAGGAGCTGGACTTGGATCTGGCCGCCTGCTTCGCCTATGGAGACAGTCCCGGCGATCGGGAGATTTTGAGCGCGGTAGGGCATCCAACCGTGGTGAATCCCATCAGGGGGATGGCCCGGGTAGCCCGGCGCAATGGCTGGCCGGTGGTGTCATGGAAATGAATCTGGCTGCACCGCCTCGAGAGACGATGGTGCGGGTCACCGAAATCTTTTTCAGTATTCAAGGCGAGTCGACCTATGCGGGCCAGCCGTGCGTCTTCATTCGGCTGACCGGCTGCCCGCTCCGCTGCACCTGGTGCGATACGGAATATAGTTTCTATGGCGGTACATTGTTGTCTGTCGATGCGCTCCTCGCGCAGGTGGCGCAATACGGATGCCGTTTGGTTGAAGTGACCGGCGGCGAACCGCTCGCGCAGCCGGAGTCGCTTCCATTGATTGCGCGGCTCTGCGACGAGGGCTATACGGTCTTGCTGGAGACCAGTGGTGCGATCGACATTGAGCCGGTCGATCGGCGGGCTCATATCATTCTTGACGTGAAATGTCCGGGCAGCGGGATGACGGATCGCATGCATTGGCCGAACCTGGATCAGTTAACGGCCAAGGATGAAGCGAAGTATGTGCTGGCCAGCCGCGCGGATTATGACTGGGCGCGCGAGATGGTGGCGCGGTATCGGCTGGCCGACCGCTGCACGGTGCTCTTCAGTCCGGTGTTCGGCTCCCTGGACCCTCGCCAGTTGGCGGAATGGATTCTGGCGGATCGGCTGCCGGTACGGTTCCAATTGCAGTTGCACAAATATATTTGGGCTCCCGATATGCGGGGCGTATAGCATCCTGTGTGGTGAGGTGGTGTCGTCTATTTCGAGGAGGGTGTACGGGCTATGAAGATCATGCGCGTTGAAACCAAGATAGGCCGGGTCACAACCGAAGCAGCCGAGGTACTGGTCCTGATGCATTGCGAGGGCGAGGCGCTTTCCCTGGATGCCGCGTCGGTCGATAAGGCCCTGGGCGGCGTGCTGCGGGACTTGCTGCAATCGAAAGAATTCGAGGGCAAGGCCAATGAGCTGGCCTTGATTCATGCACAGAAAAAGGTCCCTGCCAAACGGATTCTCCTGGTGGGGCTGGGCAAGAAGAAGGATCTCGGCGCGGACCAGCTTCGGCAGGCCATGGGGTATGCCGTGAAGCGGGTGCGTCAGATCAAGGCGTCGTCGTTTATCGTCGCCTTACCCGCGCTGCTGCCGGCCGCATCGTCGCTGGTGGAGGCCGCGCAAGCGATGGCCGAGGGGGCGATTCTCGGCAGCTACCAGTTCACGACCTATCGCAGTGACGCGCCGGCTGCCAAAGATGTGAAGGCCATGTGCGTATTGGTGACGGGGAAGGAGGCGCTCCGTTCCGTCACGGAAGGGCTGCGGCGTGGTGTCGCGACGGCGGAGGCGGCGGTGTTGGTGCGCGATCTCTGCAACCATCCGTCGAATGTGCTGACCCCGGCCATGGTGGCGAACGAGGCGAAAGCGATTGCGAAGGAAGAATCCCTGACGATCAAGATCCTCGAAGAGCGCGATATGGAGAAACTCGGGATGGGCGCGTTGCTCGGCGTGGCCAGGGGCAGTCATGAGCCTCCGAAGTTCATTATTCTCGAATACAAGGGCTCAAAGAAAAAAGACGAGCGGCCTGTTGTGCTGGTCGGCAAGACCATCACGTTCGACACCGGCGGTATTTCACTCAAGCCGGCGGAAAACATGGAACATATGAAGGCGGATATGACCGGCGGCGCCGAGGTCTTGGCGTCGATCCGTGCCGCGGCCCGGTTGAAATTGCCCCTGCATCTGATCAGCATCTTGCCGGTGGCCGAAAACATGCCGGGTGGCCGGGCCATGAAGCCCGGCGATGTGGTGAAGACGCTGTCTGGCAAAACGGTTGAAGTGCAGAACACGGATGCGGAGGGCCGGCTGATTTTGTCCGATGCGCTGGCCTATGCGACCCGCTACAAACCGGCGGCCCTGATCGACATTGCCACGCTCACCGGCGCTTGTGTCGTGGCGCTGGGGCAGTTCGCCATCGGCATGTTCGGGACCGATACGGTCTTGAAGGAGACGTTGCGCAAGGCCGGATTGCGCTCAGGGGAGCGGGTCTGGGAGATGCCGCTGTGGGAGGAATACTTCGAGCAGCTGCGGAGCGATGTCGCGGATATGCGGAATATCGGAGGCCGCGGGGGCGGGATGATCACGGCGGCGTTGTTCCTGAGCAAGTTTGTTGGTGATTGCCCCTGGGTGCATTTGGACATTGCCAGCACGGATTGGAGCGAGCGGGAACGGGCCTATATTCCCAAGGGGCCCAGCGGGATTGGGACGCGGCTATTGATCCAGTATTTGATCGATCGGACACTCTAAGGCCGTTGAGGGCTGCACCTATGCTGATGTCGCGTGAGAAGATCGGCCAGTTATTCATGGTGGGGTTCGACGGGACGTCGGTTTCCCCGGACCTGGCGGCCTTTATCAGGGAATATAAGCCAGGCGGGGTGATTCTCTTTTCGCGCAATCTGGAATCGATCGGGCAAATCGTGGAATTGACGAATGAGCTGCAGCGGTGCAGCCCGCATTCGCCGTTGCTGATTTCGATCGATCAGGAAGGCGGCCGGGTGTCGCGGTTGCCGAAGAGCTTCACGATTTTCCCGCCCTGCGAGGTGCTGGGGCGCTGCAACTCTTCCGAACTCGCCTATGCGGCGGCGGCGACCATTGCGAAAGAACTCCGGGCGGTCGGGATCAATATGAATATGTCCCCGGTGCTGGATGTGAACAGCAATCCGGCGAATCCGGTGATCGGGGATCGCGCCTTCGGCACAACGCCCGGTCCTGTCTGCGAACTGGGATTGGCCACGATCGGCGGTCTTCAAGATAGCCGTGTGGTGGCCTGCGGCAAGCATTTCCCCGGACATGGGGATACGAGTACGGATTCCCACAAGGAACTGCCGGTCGTGACGGCTACGCGCGAGCGGCTGGAAGACGTCGAGTTTCCCCCGTTCCGCCAGGCCACGGCTCACGGAGTGGCCACATTGATGACGGCCCATGTGCGGTACCACGCCTTGGATGACAAGGTGCCTGCGACGCTGTCTCCCGCCATCATCACCGATTTCCTTCGTGGGGAACTCAAATATGACGGGGTGGTCTTAACCGACGATCTGGAGATGCATGCGATTATCGATCATTATGGCATTGAAGAGGCCACCGTGCGGGCGATTCAGGCTGGTTGCGACATGCCGTTGATCTGCAAGGACCGGAACCGCGAGATTGCGGCCATCACGGCCTTGGATAAAGCCGTTGCCGATGGAAGTATTTCCATCGAGCGGTTGGAGCAATCGCTGGCGCGTATTGCCCGGTTGAAGCAGCGGTTTCTTGCCCCCTATAAGCCGGTTGTGATTTCCGATGCCAAGTTGATCGTGGGCTGCCGCAGCCATCAAATGCTGCTCCGCTCCATCCACCAGGCGCGCGAGCGCATCGCGAAAGCGACGGTGTGACACAGCCGCCCCCCTACCCGGCCAGCCGTCGCGAACTCTGGGCCTGGTGCTGCTACGACTTCGCCAACTCCTCCTTTTCCACCCTCATCGTCACCGTCGCCTATAGCGTCTATTTCATTCAGGTCGTGGCGGCGGATCTGTCCTCTAACGGAATGGCTGAGCGGCTGTGGTTCTGGGGGTATTCGGCCTCTATGCTGGTGGTCGCGGTGCTGTCTCCGCTATTGGGGGCGTTGGCCGATGCCCGCGCGGTCAAGAAGTGGCTGCTGATCGGCTCTACCCTGCTCTGTGTGACCTGCACCGCGTTGTTGTTTTTCGTCGTCAGGGGCGACACCGGGCTCGGGCTGGTGTTGTTCGGTCTGGCCAATATCGGTTTTGACCTGGGTTTTGTGTTCTGTAGCGCATTTCTCGTCGAGCTGGTGCCGCCCCAGCAGATGGGCCGCTTGTCCGGGTACGGGTGGGGATTCGGCTATGTCGGCGGGCTCTTGTCGCTGGCGCTGGCCTATCCCTTCATCAAAGAGGGATTTGCCGACGCCAATTTGATCTTCTACCGGCTGAGTTTTGTGGTTACCGCGGTGTTTTTTCTTGTGGCCGCCCTTCCGACTTTTGCCTTGCTGCAGGAGCGGGCTCAACCGAGGGGCTTCGCGCCTGGGCTGACCCTATGGCGTGAACTGACGGCCCAATTGCGCGACACGATCGGCCAATTGGCGAAATATCGTGATCTGCGGCGGTACTTCGTGGCCTATCTCATTTATTCGGATGCCATCAATACGGTGATTGTGGCCTCGGCGATTTTCGCCAACAAAGTCCTAGACTTCACGCCGGGGGATCTGATTATCTATTTCCTCGTCACCCAGATTACGGCGGGCCTCGGCTCGGTCGGATTTGGAGTGGTTGCTGATCGGATTGGCGCGGTCAGAGCCATCACGATTACGTTAGTCATGTGGGTCGGGTTGGTCATTGCTGCGGCGATGGTTCAAACACAGACTCAGTTTTATCTGCTCGGGCTGGTGGCGGGTGCTGCGCTTGGATCCAATCAAGCGGTCAGTCGCACGCTGCTCGGACGATTTACCCCGCTGGGCCGGCAAGGAGAGTTCTTCGGGTTTTTTTCCGTCGTCGGGAAGTTTGCGGCGATCATGGGGCCGATCGTCTACGGTGAAGTCACGGCTTGGACCGGCAGCCAGCGCTGGGCGGTCCTCTCCATGGTGGTCTTTTTCGCGGCCGGCCTGGCCGTATTTCTTGGAGTCGATGAAGAGCGCGGCATCGCGGCTGCGCAGGACTGAGGTGACCGGATGGCGGTAAAGAAGGGCGATATCCTCGATGAGCACAAACGGCATCCTCAATCGTGCGGACTCGTGATCAAAGTCATGGGCGGCGGCGAAGGGTTTGAGAAGGTGATCTGCTGCAATCATGAATTGACGGAGCTGGATGTGGTGGAAGACATGGGCTCTCCGGCCGGCCGGAAAAAAGGGCTGTTGCCTCCGGCGGTGATCCTGGATGAAAAGAAGCTTTATCCCGATTCCTGCGGGTTGCGTGTGATGATTATGGATGGCGGAGCGGGCTTTAAGGAAATCCGCTGCTGCGGACATTCCTTGACGGCCAGTTCGATGCGGGAGCTGAAGTTCGGTCAGATGCGTGCCCCTGATCCGGAGCCGAAGCCAACCGGTCAGGCGGGACACGCCTAATCACGATCGGAGGATAGTGATGGCGGCTGATCAATCGGTCACGGCTCGCGGTGAGGTCCTGAAGCGCTGGTGTCATTACATGGAGTGGCTGGACCGGTTGGGCTATGCCACGGCCGGGTTCAGCCTCTTGATCCTGGGCATGCTGATTTTCCTGCATGCGTGGTATCTGTTCCTGGTCGTGTTGTTCACCAAGGCCGGGGAAGTGGCGTTGCTGCCGGCGGGGCTCAAGCTGCTCAATGATTTGTTGTTGGTGATTATTTTACTGGAGCTCTTCCGCACGGTGGTCCGATTTCTCCAGACCGAAGTCCTGACGCTGGAGCCGTACTTGGCCGTGGGCATTATTGCCTGTACCAGGAGAATTTTGACGGCGAGCGCGGAGTTGTCCCATCAACTGCACATGACGGACATGCAATTCTATCAATACTTGATGGATGTGGGTTTGAATGTGCTGGTCATTCTGGTCCTCATCATTGCGGTTTTCATGATCCGAAAGCGGCCGGCGGCTGGGAATAGCGCGATCGCCTAGCAGTCAGATTCCTGTCTCTTTGACTTGCCTGTGTCCCGCGACTTATGGCATCATCCGCCTTCCTGGAGACTGGTATGGCCAATTTACTCGAATATGTCGGCTGCGTGCATATCTTTCTCGGCCCCTACCGAGGGAATCCGATCGCGCTCTATTTGAAGCGGACGGAGACCGGCTGCCAGATCAGTCCTAAAGCCTATCCCTGGAATGACGTCTTGGGTGTGGGGGAAACTCCGAACAAAGCAGCGGCTGATTTCGAAGACAAGTGGAAGACCAAAGGGCTGGCGGCAGAGATGTATTCCGGGCCGTCGTGGGAAGGTGGAATTAAGCCGGAGAAACCAGCTCCGCCGAAACCGGCCGCTCCTCCCAAGCCGGCTGCTCCCCCAGCAGCAGCCGGTGTCGCGCCAGCTCCTCCGGCAGCCGCCACGCCAAGTCCTGCTCCTGCGACTCCTCCGCCATCTGCTTCTGCCGCTCCAGCGGCTACACCGGAATCTGCGGTCGAATCGAAGTAATCCTGTCTTGGTTGCTTAGTCTGAATTCGGCCGCGTCGCGGTTTCGTTCGCCTGAGCTGCGGCGAGCTTGCTGTGCCGCATCCCGTAGATTCCATACAAGACGATGCCCGCGATGGTCCACCAGACAAACCGATGCCAGGTGAGTGTGGGAAGCTGCCACATGAGGGCAAGGCAGGACATCGCGCCCAGGATCGCGACCCACGGCATGAAGGGAGTCTTGAACGGTCTGGGATGATGGGGCCTGGTGTAGCGCAGGACGATGAGGCCGATGCAGACGAGGGTGAACGCGAAGAACGTTCCGATATTGGTCATGTCGGCGGCGGTGCCGATGGGCACAAGGGCAGCCATGAGCGCTACGGCACCCCCGGTCAGCCAGGTCGCATGATGGGGCGTTCCAAACCGCGGGTGAACAGCCGATAGCCAGGGACTCAGCAGCCCATCACGTGAAATTGCGAAAAACACCCGGATCTGGCCCAACATCATCACGACCAGGACGCTCGTAATCCCCGCCACCGCGCCGATGGCCACGACGGCGGCGCCCCATGTATATCCCACCAAGCGAAGGGCTTCCGCCACGGGTGCATGAATGTCGATCTGATCGGAGGGCACGAGCCCGGTCAGGACGGCGGCGACGGCGACATAGAGAATCGTGCAGATGCCCAGTGCGGCCATAATGCCGATTGGCAAGTCCCGCTGAGGATTGCGGGCTTCCTCCGCCGTGGTGGTGATGGCGTCGAACCCAATGTAGGCAAAAAAGACGGTGGCGGCGGCCGCGCTCACCCCGGCAAAGCCCTGCGGCATGAACGGGGTCCAGTTGCTCGGGGTGACCGCCGGACCGCCGACGGCGATGAAAAAGAGAATGACGACCAGCTTCAGGCACACGATGATGCCGGTGGCGCGGGCGCTTTCCTTGATGCCGATGACGAGGATGATGGTCACCAGCAAGACGATGATGGCCGCAGGGAAGTTGGCAATGCCGCCCTCGGGACCTCCGGGGGCGTGGGTGGCCCAATTGGGTAACTGGATTCCGGCAAGCTTGAGCAGATTGTTGAAATAGCCGGACCAGCCGATGGCTACGGCGACGCAGGCGACCCCGTATTCCAAGATCAAATTCCATCCGGTGATCCAGGCGAGGAATTCGCCGAGCGTGGCATAGGAATAGGTGTAGGCCGAACCGGCGACCGGGATCATGGCCGCAAATTCCGCATAACAGAGGGCGGCGAGCACGCAGGTCAATCCCGACAGAATGAAGGAGAGAATGATTCCAGGACCGGCTCCTGGCCGGTGGGCATCGCCCACGATCGCGGTGCCGATGAGCACAAAGATGCCGGTGCCGATAATGGCGCCGATGCCCAATCCGGTCAGGTCCCACGCGCTCAGGGTGCGCTTGAGGCGGTGCTGCGGATGGTCGGCGTCTGAGAGAATGCGTTCGATCGATTTGGTGCGCAAGAGGCGGCTGGTCACGAACCCTCCGAACGATCGTCTGAAGTTGTGTGGGTGTTCAAGGATGCAGGATCCATCTTTTGGTCAGTATAGCAGCAGGATAGTGGAGGGCCAGAAGAATTGAGAAGCGTGACCTCCCGGGTATCAGGTGCGCGTGTGGCGAGCGGCTCGTAGCAAAGCGTGAAATAACCGCCGATGGAGTACGTGGCGCTCGAAGAGAAATTCAGGGTGCCATTGGATCCCGAGGAGAAATCGGTGTCGGGGCGATTCGACGGCTTCGATCACGCCGTCCGGCGCAACGGCACTGGCGATCAAGGCTGGTCCTACGGTTTTCACGGATTGATGGTGGGAGCTATTCACCATCATCGAGGCCTTCTTGACGATTCTTCTGAGCAGGCTGCCTGGTGCGACCGTTACGGCGTGGGACACATGGATCGCCTTGGCCTTTTGCCGATGGGGCAAGACGCCGGGCACCTGGGACGGCAGGTCCTGAAAGAGGCTGCCACCAAAGGCCACGTTGAGGGTTTGCATCCCGCCGCAGATGCCCAGCAAGGGGAGGTCGCGTTGTTGCGCGTGGTGGACGAGATCCAGCTCGAAGTTGGCGCGGCGCTCGCTGACAAGCGGAAATTTATAGCGCTGACGCTCTCCGTAAAGACGCGGCGGAAGATCGGGTCCGCTTCCGGTCAAGAGCAGCCCGTCTATGCCGTCCAGGAGGCGGCGCCGTCCCGCTGTATCGGCGACGAGCGGCAGGATGAGGGGAATTCCGCCGAGTTCTTCGATGGCGCGAATGTAGCGCGCCCGCAAAAAATAGGTGGGCTCATGCCCACCCCATTCTTTCCGGTCACCGGCATTAAAGTCTGGCGTGACGCCGATGACGGGTTTCATGTTACCGGACTGGTTCAGGCGCACCGGTGGTGCCTGACGATTCGCTGTCGGCGGCTACGCCGAGGAATCGGACTGGGCGATCGCCGCTCAGATGCTCGGGGGTAATGACGTAGGTGCCGTACATGCTGGGGATCCAGATGTTCTTGGCAGTTTGTTCGCTTCCGCCGGAGAAGACATAGGCCAATCCGCCGACGATGCCACCGCAAATCGAAAAGGCGGCCTTGAGCGGAAAATACAGAATGGTGGAAACGGCGGAGGCTGCCTGCATGCCTGCGCCGGAGGCCGTTCCCTGTTGGGTATCGGCTGAAGATGATTGACTCCAGGCCGGAGCGGCGATGAGGAGCGAAAATGTCATCAGCACGACCAGCGTGGTCAGTGGAAGCGTACGCATCAATCCAAGACGTGTCACGGGTACCTCCTTCTTCTTCACAGCAGAAGAGTGATCTGAATGACTCTCCTGATTCAAAACGGGTGTATCGCGTTATAACAAATTCATCATCGCTTGCAAACCCCCTGCCGAATGGCTTTTCAGCAGAATGCCCACGAAGGCGTTCATGGCATGAGATCGAGCTCGCTGAGGATGTAGGAAACAACATACTCTCGTCTGGCTTGTGCGGCATGATGAAGTTCTTGGACCAGTTCGGTGCTGCCGATACGCTGGTTCTCTTGGGGAACGCCTAAATCTAGTCGCAGGTCGAGTTTGCACCAGGCGATCGCTTGGGCAAAAAGGTCCTGAATGCGTGCCGCGTAGTCAGCCTGTTCAGGTTCGGGCACGGATGCGAGAGCGCTTGCGAGACGTTCTGTCAGCTGCAGTGTTTCCTGGAGGGCCGTGACTTGGGCCTTCGCGATCTCGACGGAGACTTGAATCCCGGCCTTCCAACTCCGTTTTTTGACATTGAACACACAGTAGTGAGTGTCATCCTGTTCTTCGACGGTTTCAGGACCAAAGAAGAGTGTCACGCGATACGGAAGCTGGTCGGGTGGCGCGGTCGTATCCATGCGCCACATTGTAGCATGCGGCTGGATCGAGCCGAGCGTGAATTGACGGGTCTCTGTTCCGACGATAAGATGCCTCACCATGACGACCTCACGATATGACGAACGGGTGGCGTCGATTCAGCAGACGCTTCGGGAGACCGGCTTGGCGGACGGCTGGTTGTTCTATGATTTTCGGGGGAGCGATCCCCTGGCCTATCGCGTCCTGCTCTTGGACCCGTCACGCCATGTGACGCGGCGCTGGTATTACTGGGTGCCGGCGATTGGCGAACCGGTGAAGCTGCTCCATCGCATTGAGCCTCACGTGCTGGATGAATTGCCCGGGCGCTCTCAGGTCTATGTGTCATGGGAAGAGCAGCACCGGCTTCTGTCGGCGCTCCTCGCCGGTCAGCGGCGTGTGGCGATGCAATACTCCCCGCGGAATGCCGTGCCGTATGTCTCGCGGGTTGATGCGGGCACGATCGATCTGATCCGCAGCTTCGGGGTGGATGTGGTGAGTGCAGCCGACCTGATTCAGCGGTTTGAAGCGGTCTGGACGGACGAGCAGCTGGACTCCCATCGCTATGCGGTGACGGCCTTGCGCCGGATCGTGGATGAAGCGTTTGCACATGTCGGATCGGTAGTACATGCCGGCCGCTCGCTTACGGAATATGATGTACAGCAATTCATCCTGGGGCGGATTCATGATGCGGGGATGGTGACGTCGAGTCCTCCCATTGCAGCCGTGAATGCCCATAGCGCGGATCCCCACTATGGGCCAACCGCGACCAGGTCTTCGCCCATTACTCGTGAGAATTTGGTGTTGATCGACCTCTGGGCCAAGCGCCAGGAGCCGGGTGCGGTCTATGGAGATATTACATGGACCGGATTTACGGGAAGCCGGGTTCCCTCCAAGCATCGTGCGGTCTTCGACACGGTGCGGAGTGGCCGCGATGCCGCCGTCACTTTTGTGCAACAGCGAGTGGCTGCAGGGCAATACCCTTATGGCTGGGAAATTGATGAGGCCTGCCGGCAGGTGATCGTGGCGGCTGGGTATGGGGCACAATTCGTCCACCGCACCGGCCATTCCATCGGCGAAGAAGTGCATGGCAACGGGGCCAACATCGATAATTTGGAGACTCAAGATAGCCGACGCATCATTCCACACACCTGTTTTTCAATTGAACCGGGAATTTATCTGCCGGGAGAATTTGGCATTCGGAGTGAGTTGGATGTGTATGTCTCCGAACGCGAGGCGCTGGCTTACGGCCAGCCTCTGCAGACGGAAATCGTTCCCATCCTGTAAGCGAGTTCGGTCGCTCCCTCTCTGATCATACCTTCCTTGACAGTCCATCGCTGTGGCGGCTAGATTCAGCCCAGGTGCGGGGCGTTAGGCCGGGCCTCGTCAAGGCTCACGGGAAGAAGAAAGGTGCGGCAATGTTCGGAACAATGGGCATTTCAGAGCTGATCATCATTCTCGTCATCGTGCTGATCATTTTTGGCGCCGGCCGGTTGCCTCAGATCGGCGAAGGGGTCGGCAAGGCGCTGAAAGGATTCAAAAAAGAAGTAAACGAAATGCCTCCGCCTCCGGATGCCGCCCAGGTTCAACCGGAAGCTGTCGCACCGCAGGTGGTTCAGGCTCAAGCCGCTCCTGTTGTGGCTCCACCGGCGGCTCAGGCGCCAGCTGCGCCAAAAGCCACCAATGTTCCCTATGTGCCTGGTCCTGAATTGACCCCTGGCACAACGGCGTCGATGCTCTACAATATGGGTCCGCAGTCTCCTCAAGCTCCTCGTTCTGCCGCGCCTCAACCGGCGGCAACGTCGCCGGGCGCCGCTCAACGGGTGGTCACGATGGAGGAGCGCGCCGCAGCGCCCGCTCCCATGTCGCGTGCCCAGTATCCTCCGCTTCCTCCGGGAGCCCAGGCCAAACCAGCGGCCAATCGGCCTTCGGCGATTGTGAATAAAGATGCGGTGGCTCGTGTGCAGGCACAGCAGGCGGCACTCAAGGCCAAAGCCGCCCAGCCGGCGGGGGTGTCTCCCAACGACATGCAGAGTTTGGGGGAAGGCCTTGGGGATGCATTGCGCACATTCCGGCAAGCGGTGGCGGATGTCCGCAATACCGTCGATCCGGAAATGCGCACCATCCAAAATGAAATGGATTCTGCGCAGAAAGAATTCCAGCAATCCCTTGAAGCGGCCAGGGAATTGCCGGTCGTTGATGAGGAACCGCCCAAGCCAGCGTGAGATCTGCAGGATTTTGTGCGGTCGTCCGGATTCATATGTTCCTCCATCGTGTTTTCTCCCATCTTGTCTTGATGGTCGTGACGGCTGCGCTTCAGGGCTGTTATCAAGACTCCCCTCCTTCCGCTCCGTTCCATACCGTTGCTTCCCTCGTGATGCTTCTGGATGATCGAGACGGGGCGATCCGTCGAACGGCAGCGGAGGCTTTAGGCAAGATCGGCGATCCGAGTGCGGTACCCCATCTTGTATCGCGGCTTGGCGACGAGTCCCCCATCGTGCGGGAAGCGATTGCTCGCAGTCTTGGACGGCTGGGCCCGTTGAAGGCGGATGCCGGTCGGCGGCTTGTTGTCTTATTGCTGGATCCAAGTCCTGCCGTTCGGCTTTCTACCGCACAAGCACTGGGCAATGCTGAGGTCGATCAGGAAGTCAGATCTACGATTGCGGCCATCTTGTCCCATGAAAACTCTCACGCTGGGTCCGCCGCTCTCTCCGCACTACTGGGCCTCGATCGAGTGGGAGATGCGCAGGAGGAATTATTGCGGAAGGCCGTCGGTGATGACGCGCATGTGCGGCAATTGGCTGTGGCGGTCTTAGGTGAACAGAATGACGATCGTGTTGTGGCAACACTTCTCGATCGGCTGGCGCACGATGCCGATGCCGCCGTGCGGGCCGAAGCGGCCTATCGCCTGGGATTTCATGCAGAGGATACGGTGGGCAGCGGTCTTACTGCTGCGGCCCTCGTGGATAGCAGCGCCCAAGTGCGCCGCTGGGCCAGGCAGAGTCTTGCGGGGCTTACGACGAGAGACGGGCTCGATTCAATCCTTCAACCAGCTCAATCAGATCCTTCTGGGCCTGCTCCTCGATCTCGATAAACTGAATGCCCATTCCCGGGAAGAGCAGATAACGCTCGGCCCTTTTTCTCGTCCAGGCGACCTTCCCTGTGGCTTTGAGTTTTTGTGCCGGGCGGTGGGGAAGGGCGAATTCCACTGTGAGCATGGTGCCAGGAGCCAAGGGGTCGCTGCTTTCGATAAAAAGCCCTCCACCTCCGACCCCCCCCGTTAAACTGTCGATCTGTTTGCCGTCCGGTGTGGAATAGCGGATTTTCAATGCCAGGGGGGTGCGAGGATAGTTCCGGGCATGCGCGTAGTCGCCATCGTCAAAGTGCTGGATGGCGCGATCGATGACGGCGCTCCAAGGCAGGCTGCCGAGAAGATTTCCCGAAGGAGAATGGATCACTACGGTTTCGTCTTGGGCGTCAACCGACAGAATCTTCCCTTGATGGCCGGCGGTCGTTTGAACGGTGAATTTCATCTGTCTATCCACTGAAAACATACGGACGAAATGGTGAGCGTCGCCGGAGCCTGTTTACGCGGCCTGCCCGTTGCTCTCAAGTGACGCGACGATGCTGAGGATACGGTCACGGGTTTCCTGGGCCATATCGGTGAAGCGGATCCCCATGCCGGGGCTGAAGGTATATTGATCGGCTTTGGGGCAGACCCAGGCGACGATGCCTTTGGCCGGGATCCACTCAGGCGGTTGCTCAGAGAGTGAAAAGTCCATGGCGATCTTGGTCCCGACCGGTAGGGGGGACGTGCTTTCAATAAAGAGGCCTCCCCCGCCGATTCCCCCGGCCCGGCTATCGAAGTGGTGGCCTTCCGGGGTTTTATACTTCACCCGAAATGACAGGGCGACGCGTGGTTCGGTTCGTGTTTCTTTGGGTGTGGGCGGTTTGCGATAGGCCAGAATCTGGTCGATGACAAAATCCCATGGCAGGCTTCCAATAGGTTCGCCGGTGATTCCGAGCAGGGTGACCATTTCGCGCGCTGCATCCAGTTCGAGCGCTTTCCCTCTGTGGCGAAGGCTGGATGATACGGGATATTTCACAGATCCTCCTGAGCGCAGTTCGTCATTCCACGAGTATATCGGGGTATTCTCTATTGTCGAGAAAATCATGAGATTTGCACAGGAGGCGTATGATTCGAGGGCACACCGGGAGGGGAGAGAGGAAACTGGCTCGGGCTACAGATGGTAGCCCGAGCCAGCACAATGGCTATGCGCTTTTGGCGTCTTTATCCTGTTCGTAGATGCGAATCGGGGGATTCTTCCCTGAAATCGCATCTTCTGTGATGAGGACTTCCTTGATTTGCTTTTGCGACGGGGCGTCGTACATCACATCCAGCATGACTTCTTCGAGAATAGCGCGAAGGCCTCTGGCTCCGGTTTTCTGCTGGAAGGCCTTCCGGGCGACGGCTCCCAAGGCGCCGTCGGTAAACTTCAGCTTCACCTTTTCGAAGGAGAGCAATTTTTCGTACTGCTTGGTTAACGCATTTCGCGGCTCGGTGAGAATGCGTATGAGCGCCCGCTCATCCAATTCTTCCAGTGTGGCCACCACTGGCAACCGTCCAACAAACTCCGGGATGAGCCCGTATTTGAGGAAGTCTTCCGGCTGCACTTTGGCCAGCAGCTCGCCCAAGCGCACTTCGTTTTTCCCGCGTATTTCTGCGCCAAACCCCATGGCCTTGCGGTTCAATCGTTGCTCGATGATCGAGTCCAGCCCAACGAAGGCGCCGCCGCAGATGAAGAGGATGTTGCTGGTATTGACCTGAATGAATTCCTGATGAGGATGCTTGCGCCCTCCCTGGGGGGGAACATTCGCAACTGTGCCCTCGATCAGCTTGAGGAGGGCTTGTTGCACGCCCTCTCCGGATACGTCACGGGTGATGGAGGGGCTGTCGCTCTTGCGGCTGATTTTATCGATTTCATCGATATACACGATTCCGCGCTCGGCTCGTTCCACATCGTAGTCAGCGGCTTGGAGGAGCTTGAGGATGATGTTTTCGACATCTTCTCCCACGTAGCCGGCCTCTGTCAGTGTTGTGGCGTCGGCCAGGGTAAACGGGACGTCCAAGTACTTGGCCAGCGTCTGGGCGAGCAGGGTTTTTCCCGTTCCCGTTGGGCCGACCACGAGAATGTTGCCCTTCTGGAGCTCGACGTCGTCGACATCCTTTTCTTTGGACGAGATGCGCTTGTAATGGTTGTGCACGGCGACGGAGAGGATACGCTTGGCCCGTTCTTGGCCGACGACATATTGGTCAAGATGGTGCTTGATGTCGGCCGGCTTTTTGAGCTTGGAGGAAATTTCCTCCTTAGCCTCTTCCCAATCCTCGGCAATGATGTCGTTACAGAGGTTGACGCATTCGTCGCAGATATACACGGTCGGACCCGCGATGAGCTTGCGGACTTCATCGCGGCTCTTTCCGCAGAACGAACACCGCAGATGTCGGTCGACTTTCTCCTGCTTGGCCATGCGCCCTCCTGTGTTACTTGCCCTTGGCCCCGTCTTTGGCGGCGTCGCCGGATTCCACTGCCTTCAAGGCTTTGGGAGGCCGCGTGATGACTTCGTCGATCAGTCCGTACTTCTTGGCTTCTTCACCGGACATGAAGTAGTCGCGCTCCGTATCATGCGCGATCTTTTCAATCGGCTGGCCGGTGTGTTTGGCCATGATCTCGTTCAGCCGTTCGCGGATTTTCAGAATCTCGCGGGCATGAATGTCGATCTCGGTCGCCTGCCCTTGGAACCCGCCCAAGGGCTGATGAATCATCACGCGTGCGTTGGGGAGCGCAAAGCGCTTGCCTTTGGTGCCCGCGGTCAGGAGCAAGGCGCCCATGCTGGCGGCCTGGCCCAGGCAGATAGTGTTGATGGCAGGCTTCACGTATTGCATCGTGTCGTAAATGCCGAGTCCTGCGGTGACGCTTCCTCCGGGAGAATTCACATACAGATTGATATCCTTCTCCGGATCTTCGGCCTCGAGGAACAGGAGTTGGGCAATCACCAGATTGGCGAACACGTCATCGATGGGGGCCCCCAAGAAGATGATGCGGTCTTTCAAGAGCCGGGAGTAAATGTCGTAGGCGCGTTCGCCTCGATTCGTTTGTTCGACGACGATGGGGACCAGCATAGACGTCAGTTCCTTTCCGGCTTCGGGTTGTGAAAGCTCCGGGCGTGGGCCCGGAGCGAATGCCCGTATCTATCCTTGAATCACGGCATGACGGTAAACGAAGTCGAGGGCCTTGTCGGCCAGGATTCGAGAACGAAGTTCTTCAATAGAATCTTGGCCGCCAGACTGGATCATCTTCACAAGATCGCCTACAGGGACACGAAGCTCTGTTGCCAGGCGGTTCACTTCGTTATTCATGTCTTCCTGAGTGACGGTAATGTTTTCCTTGGCCGCGATGGCTTCGAGCACGAGACCCACTTTGACACGGCGGTTGGCTTCCTCGCGGTTCTCTTCGCGAATGGCGTTAATATCTTCCGCTGTGGCTGCAGGAGCCGGGTCGGTGGCTTTTCCACGCTGGCGCTCCTGGAGCTTCTGGCGAACGATCGCGTCTAATTCGCGATTGACCAGGGTTTCAGGCAGGTCAAAGTGATGGGTTTCCGCCAAACGCTTGAGAATGGTGTCCTTGTAGGACTCATCAATATCGCGCTTCAGCGCCTTCTCCATTTCGCTGCGGAGCTTGTCTTTGATTTCTTGCAGCGTTGAAAACGGGCCGCAGTCTTTGGCAAATTCGTCGTCCAGCACGGGCAAGGTTTTCCGTTTCACTCCCTGAATGACAAGCCGAAACTGCACGGTCTTTCCGGCAACTCGGCTGTCTGGATGACTCGGCGGATAGGCCTGGGGAATCTCGATGACGTCCCCTTCCTTCTTGCCGGTCACATGGGAGTCGATTTCAATTCCGAGCAGGGCGGCTTTGGATCCCACTTTGTGGAGCTGGCCCTCTTTCTTGGTGCCTTCGAGCGGAGACCCGGACAGGAACCCTTCCAGGTCGACGACGGCAAAATCCCCTTCGGCCAATGCGGTGCCGGCTGGCGCCGCATCCAGCTTGGCTTGTTGCTCGCGCAAGACTTCAAGCGCGCGATCCAGTTGTTCGTCTGTGACCGTGCGTTTGTCCGGCTTGAGCGAAATGGGATTGGGCGCTTTGTAATCCCGCAGGTCGATCGTGGGCTTGATTTCAACGGTGGCCGTAAAGGTGAAGGGTTCGTTCTTCTTGATTTTTACGCGCTCCAGCGGGGGGATCTCGACCACGACCGGGCTGATGCCGGCCTGTCGGATCGCGCGGTCGTAATAATCTGGCACCAGGCTGCGGATGACGTCTTCTTCAACGGCCTTGGCATACCGTTGTTCAAGAATGCCCAACGGCGCCTTGCCCGGACGAAACCCCGGGATGCGCACCTGCCGGTTCAGTTCGGTATAGGCCTGTGAGAATCGCTGCGTGACTTCCTCTGCGGCGACCTCAATTTTCAGGGCCCGCTTCATGGGGCCTAATTCGGTCATTTCCATCTTCATGGTCATCGCGGACGTCCTTCCACACTGCTGCTAGGGATGAGTGCCAATATGGTCTGCCGTGGCTGGTGCGAGAGGGGGGACTTGAACCCCCACGGTTACCCACGAGATCCTAAGTCTCGCGCGTCTGCCAGTTCCGCCACTCTCGCACGGTGGGGAGCATCGCGGGGCTGTCGCCGCGATTGCTGAGACAGCAAAACACGCGATTGTGTAAGCCTTTTGTACCGTTGGAGGGATGCCAGTGTCAACCCATACTCCTGCGGGGTTGGGCGCTGGATCCGGGAAGGAGACGGATCTTATTGAGCATCAGTGTGGAGCGTTGGATGCACAGGGGAAGCAGGCAGGGATCATGGGTCTAAGCGGGGAGGTCGTGAGAGATGGGTGGTCCCGACAAAGGCCGGGGAGTATACTTAAGTGGCATGGTCCCTCGCGCTTCTATGCTTATGGTGTTCAGCGGTTCATACAGCTTTTTCATCTCCGCAGTGTCCGGCTGGCAAGGAGGTGTGTCATGTTTCGATCATTAGTGGTGCTGGCATCCGTCATCATAGGGAGTGTGAGTCTATGGACTTCCGAGGCGGGGGCGTATCGGGAGTATTTTACCGCGGAGCAGAAGGCCCAGCTCGATAAGATTCAAACGATTCTGGTGGAGGCGATTGCTCTGACTGATACAGGCGCCACCGATGCCGGTCCTCTATCGTCGGTCGTGGTTCGGCGGTTGAGTGAATTAGGGTACACCATGGTTCAGGATGGGACCAAACCCCACGATGTGGTCTTTCGGGTCAAATGTGAGCAACGCAAGACGTGGGAAGGAACCGCGTCAGCGGGGGGAGATAATGATTTGCCCGATGCTCCGTCCAGGTTATGGAAAGGGCCGGCGTGTCAGCTGACCTATGTGCTGGGCGGGATGAAAATTAAGTGGCAGAAGGAAGTGCGCACGGATTTCGAGGATGCGTCTGCTGCGGCTCAGGCGGCTCATGCGGGCGACGCCGGAACCTTTGCGATGGCACGATTGAAAGAGGCGCTGGAGAAATACGAGTTTCCTCTCTTACTGGCCGCAGAGTGGGGGCATCCCGAACGGCTGCTCAAGGTCTTGGATGCGGCGGACACGAGTGTGCCTCGCAAGGTGCGGATCATTTCATTGCTGGGCGAGATGCAGGCCGATGAGGCCTTGCCGAAATTGAAGCAGGCGCTGCAAGACCGGGATCTTGCGAAGCAGGCCTTGATGGCTATGGGGAATCTGGGGCGAGAAGGGATTCCCCTCTTGGTCGAGATGATGAATACCGCTCCGCAGGTAGAAATTCAGGCGGCCGCGGCCAAGGGGCTGGGCCAGCTGGGGGGCATTCACGGTGATGCGTCGGTGGTGCTTCCATTGCTGGCCAGACTTCAGGATCCCAAGACCGATTGGCCGGTGCTCATCGAGGTCGCGTGGGCGTTGGGAAAGATTCCCGATAAACGCTCGATTCAGCCTCTCTACGATTTGGATAAGAAGCTTCAAGCCATCCGTGATCCTGACAATCTGCAGCTCAAAAAACTCAAAGAAGCTGTGTTTTGGTCGATCAAGCAGTGTGATACCTGGGACCAATACAGTTGAATATCGACTATCGTGACGTTCAGCGGTTGTGCCTGGGCGATGGATTGGCAGAAGAGGAGGATCTGCATGATTGAGCAATCGCGACGACAGTTTCTTCAATTGGCCGTAGCCGCCACCGGGTCCTTGGTTTGTGGTGACCTGATCAACCAGGGTGTGCGATGGACAAGCGTTGCTCAGACAGCAGCGGCGGGCAGCCAGCCCATCAAGATCGGCATCATCGATCCGCTGTCGAGTCCATATAAGACCTCTTCGATCCATGACGTCCACGGCGCGAATGTGGCCGTCGATCTTTTTAACAAGAGAGGGGGCGTCTTGGGGCGTCCGGTGATGATTCTGGAAGCGGACGATGCCTCGAATCCGGAGATGGCCTTGAAGGCCGCGACCAAGTTTGTAAAGGAGGATCGTGTCGATGTGTTGATGGGCACCTTCAATGCGGACTGCGCCTTGGTTGTGTCGGAATATGCCAAGAAAGAGCACAAGCTGTTTATGGTCACGGGCTCGCATCTTCCAGAACTCAGCGGAGCGGCCTGTAACTCCCACACCTTTGTGTTCATGCCGAATGCCGCCATGATGTCACGGGCGGTCGTGCCTCATCTGGTCAAGGCGTACGGGACGAAGTGGTACATGATCACCACCAGTTCCCTGGATGGCAAGGCAATGGCTCAGGAGATGGTGACCGCCGGGCAGTCCCACGGAGTTGAACTGATCGGTGAAGCACTGATGCCCTTTGGGTCCACGGATTTTACCGACGCCGTGGCTGTTGCGAAAGACAAGCGGCCATCATTGATCGTCTTAAACCTTTACGGCTGGGATCTGATTCATGCGCTGAAGGTCTATGCCAAGCTGGAGTTGGCCAAGGAGAAGATCGGCGTGGGTGGCATGATCAGTGGCGAGCAAATCGGGCGCCCGCTCGGCTATGCCAGTAATGCGGGGATCTGGGGACTCATCTGGGATCCCAAGGTGAAGACAGACAGCTCGAGACGCTTCATCCAGGGCGTGATCGATAAGTATAACCATACGCCCACGTCTCGTTGTTATCTTGGGTATGCCGCCATGACCCAAATTCTTGAAGCGATGCAACGGGCGGGCACCACAGAGACGGCCGCTCTGATTAAAGCCCTTGAGGGGCACGAGTTCGATGGGCTCAAGGAAGGTCCGTCGGTGTTTCGGGCGTCAGATCATCAGCATGTGCAGGATGTGTTGGTGGGCGAAGCGTTTGGAAAAGAGTTGGGTCTGGGGCACTATAAAATAGTGTCTACGGTTCCAGGCGTGGCTGTGTCCGGTTCAGTTGATCAACAGGCTTGTATCTTGTAGACGACGAATGTGAGAGGGGGCTTCTCCTTGCGGGAGAAGCCCCCGTATTACGAATTAGGACCGGTCATAGAGTTACTTGGTAACCCGTATTTCGACACGCCGATTCTTGGCCCGGCCGGCATCGGTGGTGTTCGGCACCACCGGTTGGGTGTCAGCATAGCCGTGAGTTATCGCTGCCCCTAAGCCGCCTTCCGTCAGCGCTTGCGCCGCGTTCGCGGCTCGGGCTTCGGAGAGTTCTTTGTTCGTCGGAAACTTTTTCTTCAGCGCGCTCCGAATGGGGCGATTGTCCGTATGGCCGTCTACCGCGACCTTGTATTCAGGGAAATCTTTGAGAATGTTCCCCACTTGCTTGAGCGCATCGGCTCCGGCCGGCTTGAGTTGATCCTCGCCCGATCCGAAGAGATAGCTGGAGGCGAGGTTGATGAGGAGGCGTTCATTGTTGAGATCGACCATGATGTTGCCCTTCTCGATCTGCGGGCGCAGCGCCTTGATGAGTCCGCGCTGGGCCTCTCTCAGCTTAGCCATTTCCGATGAAAGGTCGCCACGGAGTCCGGCAAGTTCTTTGTCCCGCTCTGCGAGTTGGCGTTCCAGATCGGCGACTCGTTGTGCGCAAGCGGCGAGATCGGCGGCAAGCTTGCTCTTATCCCCGGCCGCGCTGGTCAGGGCAGTTAATTGGGCTTCGAGCTCTGCATTCCGCTGCTTGGCTGCTGCCAGGTCCTTGGCGAGCTGGTCCTTCTCTCCCACTCCGGCTTGAAGGGCGGCGAGCTGCTCTTTCTCAGTCGATGCCCCGGCTTGTGCGGCGGCGAGTTGTCGCTCGAGATCTGTGATGCGGGATTTCGCCTGTTCTAGATCGGATTGCGCACTGGAGAGCTGTCTGGCCAGTTGCGATGAGTCTCCGGCACCGCTACGCAACGCCGCCAGCTCTCGGTCTTTTTGTGCCAGTTGAGATTCCAGGGATTGTACTCGCTCACTGAGTAATCCGCTCTCCCGCTTCGCGGCAGCCAATTCGGCGGCGAGGGCCTCGCGCTCCTTTTCAAGCGCGGCAAGTCGGTTCGTTAAATCTTGCGTGGTGCTCTGAGCGGTGCCTTGCGGGCAGATGCGGTACTGGAAGCCGTTGTCCGGACACATCGGTTGCCAGGAAGAGCAGCCGGCCAGTGCCAGAAGGCTCAGTGCCAGAAGAGGTGTCTTGTATATTCGCATGGGTTCTCCTTTTGTGTATGACGCGCGCTTGCCCAATCGTGGCAAGTCAAACGCCGGTGATTAGTGACGGTTTTTCAGGGCGTCTCGGATTTCCATCAAGAGCTTTTCTTCGTTGGTAGGTCCCGCCGGCGGCGCGGGAGGGGCTTCCTTTTTGAATCGATTGACCTGCCTCACCAACATGAAGATGACAAAGGCAATGATCATGAAGTCGAAGACGGTTTGCAGGAAGACCCCGTAATTAATGGTGGGAGCTCCGGCGGCTTTCGCTGCGGTGAGCGAAGGCTGAGGTGTGCCTGACATATTGATAAAGAGACTGGAGAAATCGACTCTCCCCATCAACAGTCCAATTGGTGGCATCAACACGTCGCTGACCAGCGAGGACACGATTTTACCGAACGCCCCGCCGATGATGACCCCGATGGCCATGTCGAGTACATTACCGCGTATGGCAAAGTCTCTAAATTCTTTCAGCATAGGTACCCTCCTTGGTCAGCCTGGTTATGGATATTCACTCGATCGGCGTTATCGTTTGCGTGCGGTGTCGAAACTATAGCCCAGGGTAAAGAGGTACATATTGTCTGTATCGCCGGTACCGGCCGCGGGTTTGCTGTTGTACCGTGTCGTGACTTGAATGCCGCTGACGAATCCTTCCCAGATCTTGAATCGCACCCCGTTATCCATGGTCAAGTAATAGTTGCTCGTATTCTCGAGCGATGGGTAGAACTCATCGTAGTGGTAGAAGGTGATGCGGTCGTCCAGGATTGGCCAGTTCAGTTTCATGGAGACACGGGCACGGATGGATGATTTATCCTCCGCCAGACGGAAATCTTCGTTGAAGTATGTGACGCCGGCTTCTGTATAGAAGGTCATATCTTTGAAGATGCCGGTAAAGTCTCCACGCTCGATAAATTGATAACCAGGACCGCTGGCGAGGGCGGTTCTCATTTTTAAGTCTTGGAACCGGTCGTTTTCAACATAGGCTGAGGCAAACCAATAAAACCGTTTGGTGATAAAGAAGTCGAGCTTGATCGTTCCCCGGGAGTTACGCGCAATGAGGGTGCTGGCATTTTCGCCATAGATGTAGCGGCCGTTGATTGAGAGGCGAAGCTGTTCGCTGCGCGCGACCAGATCGCCCAGTACGCTGGCATTCTTGAGGTGGCTATTGCCGGTTGTTTGCGACAGGCCGGCTGTGAGGCTGCCGGAATAGATGACCGGCGGTTGAATGAGGGGATTGACCGCCGTGATGGCATCCACTGGCACCGACAGAGAGCCCTTGAGGGGTTCGGAGCTGATGTTGATATTTCCGTCTGGGCCAACGGTGGCCGTGCCGATCAGGACTGTACCTTCTTTGAAATGGAAGGGGATCGGATGGTTTACGGACAGGCTGACGACTTCGCTCCAATTAAGTTTTATCAGATTGTCTGGACTGGCAGGGGTTCTCATCACGAGGACCCCTCCGGACATCTCAATTACTTCCCCATAAATAGTGCTGCCATTTTTCATCGTGGCCATATCAAGATGGGGAACCTCTTCAACAGCATGGGCAGATGCCATGCCAGCCATGCTGATACCCAGCATGAGCAGTAGAGAGACGAGTTTCTTCATTGCTCCTCCTTATACACAAAGACGAGTGGCGCGGTTTCCGATTTAACAGGTGGTTGGAATGTCGATAGACAACCTAGGGCCAAATGGACTGTATTGAGTGATGTGTATACCTGACTTGTTTTATTCTGCGCAACGATGAATTTATCTCTCTTGTCACATAACAGTAGGAGTTGAAGTATGTGAGGAGGTTTTCCACCCCCAAGCAATGCTGATGCCATAAGAGTGCTATTAGAATATGCGTGTTTTCATGGGAATGGAATTAGTTTTTTGGGGAGGGATATTCTTCTGTGGCATCCTGGCCATAGAGTGGCATAAGTCTGCCTCAAGAAATATGGGTGCTTCTCTGGATCCACTTAGGAGGAGGGAAGGTCGGCAGTTATATCGCCGTCTTTGATGCTGGGGAAGATTATCGCTGAACGAGGTGTGCCCGTCCGTTAGACGGTTTGGATAATACCGCCTCCAAGGACTTGGTTTCCATGATAAAAGACGGCCGATTGTCCTGGACTGATGGCTCGTTGTGGTGTGTGGAATTGTATGGTGAGAGAGCTGGGACCACTCGGTTGGATGGTCGCGGGAGTCGCTGGAGTCGCGTAGCGGAGTTTGGCCTCTACCAGAGCCGAATGTGCATGCAGCATCGGGTCAAGCACATTGAGATCGGCCACGGTACAGGCCGAGCTGAGGAGGGCGTCGTCTGGTCCCAGGACAACCGTGTTGTTCTCGGGCTGAACCCGTTGAACGTAGAGGCGTTGACCCGATGAGACGCCGAGGCCGCGGCGTTGGCCTGGTGTATAGAAGGCGATGCCTTGATGTGTTCCAAGTGGTTTTCCATCCTGGTCGACAAAGAGACCTGGATTCTTGGCCGTGGGAATTTCCGTTTGTAGAAATGTCCGGTAGTCTCCGGTGCTCACAAAGCAGATTTCCTGGCTTTCACGAAGTTCCTCCGTCGGGAGTCCGAGTTCTTCTGATCGCTCCCAGACGGCTGTCTTGTTCATCATGCCGACTGGAAACAGGAGCCTGGACATCCAAGATGGTTGAATGCGATAGAGAAAATAGCTCTGGTCTTTTTTCGGATCCGCGCCGCGCTTAAGGATCGTCCGGCCTTGCTCAGAGGCGATTTGTGCATAATGGCCGGTTGCGACGTAGGCAATGCCTTTGGCATCAGCCAGTTCGATGAGTTGCCGGAGTTTGACTCGTTCATTGCAGCGGACACAGGGATTGGGTGTGGTGCCGTTGGCGTACCCGGATACGAAATCGTTTATGACCGCAGCACGGAATTGCTCCCGTGAATCGACGAGCTCATGAGGGATGTTCAGTTTCTGTGCGACATAGCGGGCAATGCCCACTTTGCAGCAACCTCGCTCTTCCCATCGCTTGGAGGCCGCGACGGTCTCATCTTCGTGCTCCCACACCTGGAGGGTGACGCCATGGACCTCGTAGCCTTGGCGAACCAGGAGAAGCGCGGCGACAGAACTATCGACTCCTCCGCTCATGCCGAGGAGAACCGTTGGGCGTGCCATAGTGGGAGCTATTGTACTGGCTAGGAGCTGAAAGGGCTAGAGGTCTGGAGTCCGCACTTTATTTCGGTGAAGGGTGAGATCATGGACATTTTTGGCTGGCTGTAATGGTTCGTCCACCCACTTGTGAGCTCCCATGTCGCACATCCCATGGAAATGGGCTCCGTCTTCGATGGAGATCGCCGGGGTTCGGATGTCTCCGATTAAGACCCCCTGCTTGAGGATTTGTATTTTTTCAGCGGCTGTCACGGTTCCTTGGATTTTTCCACTGGTCATCAATACGCCGGCGGAAATGATCCCTTTGATGACGGCGTATTCCCCGACGATAAGCATCCCCGTGGTATGAATCTCTCCTTCAAGGCGGCCGTCGACGCGCACGGTACCGTCGAAGGTGACCACGCCTTTAAACTCGACGCCCCTTCCTAGAAAGGTAAAGTTGTCGTCTTCGTTTTCCGGTGAGGCTTTTCTGTCGCCGAGTGCCCACATACGATGATGTAGACCTTTCTCATGGCTGCGGTCAACTCATCGGGGCGTCAAAAAACAGCAAGAATGGCGCCCCGATGAGCAACGGGATCAGGCTATGCTTACGTGAAACTTATTAGCTAAAATCAACCATTCACGCGCTTCAGTCCGCCCTGATTGGACATGCCCACTGGGTGGGCAGGGATGTCGCGCGGCACTTCCCTGATTCCTTGGCTCATTTCCAGGGTTCCGTTGAAGAGCACGCCCTCTTCGATCGAGAGCATCGGCGTCTTGATACCGCCGCTGACAATCGCGGGAGCCCGGAGCTTGACCTTTTCTTTTGCCACGACATCGCCAGTGATTTTGCCCTTGCACACAATGGTGCCGGCCGTGACTTTGGCAGTAATGACGGCTTCTTCGCCGACGAGTAGCACGCCTTCCGTATGGATTTCGCCATCAAGGAATCCGTCGATGCGTACGGTGCCGTTGTAGGAAATCGTTCCCTTGAACTCAACGCCCTTTCCCACGAATGCACTGACATCTTCGGCGGTTTCTTGTCTGGTCGGGGTGGAATTACTATTGGAGTCTTCGACTTCCATTTCCTCCCCCATCGGACGCTTCCCGTCTTGCTTGTCTGATTTCCACATAATCGATGCTCCTCCTCTGGCTATTCCGAATACATAGGGTGAATGGGTTGGCTCTTGTTAGGAGCTGTATCGGAGTGTCTAGGGAAGATATTTAGCGTTATTTTACAGAAAGACAAGAAATATGCATTTCCATGCCTGGGTGACAGAAAAATGTTTGGGGGCGGCTGTTAGGAAAGGAGGTTTTCGATCAGACCCTCAAGCTCCGGTTCGGAGAAATAATGAATGACGACTTTTCCGCCTTTGCCGCGTGGTTCTATGGTAACGCGAGTCCCGAGTCGCTTTTGTAATCTGGACTCGACGTCGGACCAGTCAGAGTTGGGCAATGCTTTTTTCTCGCGGCGCTTTTCAGTGGATGCTGTCTCAACCAGCTTTTCCGTTTCTCTGACTGAGAGGCCTTTATCTGTCACTATCTTAGCGAATTTATTATGATATTCTGGAAGAGCCAGCCCAAGGAGTGCTTTAGCATGACCGGCAGAAAGAGCTCCGGATTCAACCAGTTGCTGGACATCAGGGTGAAGATTAAGCAGGCGAAGGGAATTCGCTACCGAGGATCGATCGCGCCCCACTTTTTGAGCAATGCCGTCTTGAGTAAGTCCAAATTCGTTCATCATTCTGGCATAGGCCCGAGCCGTTTCCATGGGATTCAGATCTTCTCGTTGAATATTTTCAACGAGAGCAAAGAGAATGGCCTCTTGGTCGCTACAATTCCTGACAACGGCTTGAATCGTGTCGAGGCCGGCCTCCTTTGTCGCGCGCCATCTTCTCTCTCCTGAGATCAGCTCATAGATTCCATCGCCTTTGCGACGAACCAAGATTGGCTGGAGCAAGCCGCTCTCTTTAATTGAGGCAGCCAATTCTGCAAGCTCAGCAGGATGGAAAATCTGCCGAGGTTGATACCGGTTCGGGACAATCGCATCGACTCTCAGCTGGTGTACATCTGATGCAAGTGGCTGAGAAGGCGATGATTTTCCTGATGGAAGCAGTGCGTCCAATCCCCTACCGAGCGCTTTTTTCTCCATGGGCAATGAACTCCTTTGCGAGCGAAAGATAGGCCTGAGAACCGGATGAGGCCATATTGTACAGGATACCCGGGCGCCCATAACTTGGGGCTTCTGCCAAGGTGACGTTTCGAGGGATAACAGATTGATAAACTTTGTCACCGAAGTGGCCACGGACCTGCTCAGACACTTGACGGGCTAAACTATTGCGAGCATCGAACATGGTCAGCACAATCCCCTCGATAGAGAGGTTGGGATTTATGGCGTCCTTCACCCGTTCAATGCTCCCGATCAATCTTGTCAGCCCTTCAAGTGCATAATATTCACATTGAACCGGGATTAAGACCGAGCCTGCAGCTGCCAAGGCATTGATAGTTAAGACCCCAAGAGCTGGTGGGCAATCTAAAATGATGACATCATACTGAGCGTGAATGTCTTGAATGGCGTCACGAAGGTAGTGTTCTCTCTCATCAAGTCCAACGAGTTCTATTTCTGCTCCGGCCAAGTCAGCATTGGATGGAATGACAGAAAGTCCTTTAATATCAGTAGAATGTACAACATCGACCGCTTTGGCTTGCTTAATAAGACATGTATAGACAGTACTTTGCAATGACCGTGGATCAATTCCAACCCCACTGGTGGCATTTCCCTGAGGATCAAGATCAATCAATAAAACTGATTGACCTTGGAGCGCGAGCGCCGCTGATAAATTAACGGAAGTCGTTGTTTTCCCAACGCCTCCTTTTTGGTTGGCCACGGCAACAATACGCGCCATTCTTTAACCTTTTCGCGATATGGTTGAATGTTCCACGTGGAACATTCACAGTGATGGTGCTCTATATCATTGATATGGAAGCAATGACTCGGTGCCCAAGGCCCATTGGGAGATCAAAAGAGTATTCATTCTCACAGGTTGCTCCACCGATTAAGCCTGTACGATCAATTGGCATAGAAAGAAAAGGAATGATTTTCCCGTTCATTGAAAGGATTGCTTGTGACAGGCCAAGAATAAAATCGTATTTGATCCCTCGAGCGAGGATATAGTCTGCCTTTTCTTTACCGGTGAAGTTACCTGCAAAACTCTCCAAAGATCCTTCGAATATATCCATCTGATTAAGGCGGAGCAGCCCAACAATATATCGTAAAAATGACGCTTTTTTCTTCGATGGTTCTATTAAGACCATTCGCAGGTCCTGTCGCATGATTTTGAGTGGGATTCCTGGAAATCCTGCCCCCGTTCCTACATCACACACAAGGCTGCCGACATGAAAGTCAACGGCGTTTATAGCGGCAATGGAATCGATGAAATGCTTAATCACAATTTCAGCATCGTCTGTGATGCTGGTTAAATTCGTCGTCCTATTCCAAGTCTTCAATTGATCTAAATAGACCATGAAGCTTTTGGATTGTTCTGCAGTAATCGAAATGCCGAGTGAGGCAGCGCTATCGACGAGAAGCGAGGAAATAGAAAATTCATGTTCCACGTGGAACAATTACGTGATTATGGGAAGGAGGTCAAGAGGGCAAGAATACGGTCATCAATAATTTATGACGGATGATCATGCTTGAGCAGACCGTGACCCATTACGCTTGAATTTTTCAAGTGCCACAATAAGCAGAGAAATTGATGCCGGGGTCACTCCTGAAATTCTTGACGCCTGCCCTATTGTCGAAGGCCTCACGCGAACGAATTTTTCGAGTACTTCCCGAGAAAACCCTGGGATAGTTTTGTAGTCAAATGTTTGGGGAATCGATCGTTGCTCAAGTTTTTTAAACTGACCGATCTGCTGCAGTTGCCTCTTGATATACCCCTCGTATTTAATTTCTAGCTCAACTTCTTCAATGATTTCATCATCTTCTATCGTTATCGCATCGAATGTATGTAGCAGTTGGCGATAGGTTGAATCCTGCCGTTTGAGTAGCTGGGCAAACGTATGAGAGGTCAAATAGTTTTCAAGGTGTGTGTTTTTCAAGCGCGTCTGAATGGCATCGGATGATTTCGGTCTGGTCGTATTGAGCCGCTCTATTTCCTGAACGATAGCCTCTCGCTTTCTGAGAAGATTGTCATAGTCGCGTTGTCCGACGATCCCCACCTGATAACCGGTCTCCATCAAACGAAGATCCGCGTTGCCATGGCGAAGTAAAAGGCGATACTCGGCTCGTGACGTGAACATGCGGTAGGGTTCGCGAGCATCTTTTGTAATTAAATCATCAATTAATACGCCTATATAAGCCTGCGAACGATCGAGGATGAGAGGGGCCTCCCCTCTCTGCTTTAAGACCGCGTTGATACCTGCCATAATTCCCTGTGCCGCCGCTTCTTCATAGCCTGAGGTCCCATTGATCTGTCCGGCATGATAGAGGCCGGCGATCAGCTTTGTTTCAAGCGTAGGAAACAGTTGGCGCGGTGGGAAATAGTCATATTCAATTGCATATCCTGGTTTCAATATCTTGGCAGATTCCAGTCCTGGAATCGTGGCGAGAATCTGGGCTTGAACATCTACCGGAAGGCTCGTTGAAATACCGTTGGGATAAAACTCGTCGGTATCCAGTCCTTCCGGTTCCACAAAAATTTGATGCCGCTGTTTATCGGCAAATCGAACCACCTTGTCCTCAATCGATGGACAGTAGCGGGGCCCAACGGAATCGATGACGCCGCTGTAGAGTGGTGAGCGGTCGAGATTCTCTTTGATGATTTCATGCGTGCGTGAATTTGTATATGTGAGATGACATGAAATCTGAGGGGTGGTGATTTTCTCTGTGCGATAGGAAAAGGGCGGCGGAGGATCGTCGCCGGGCTGCGGCTCCATCACAGAGAAATCGATGGAGTGTTTGTCGAGGCGCGGCGGTGTGCCGGTTTTCAATCGACCGACTTCGAATCCAAGGTCGCGCATGCAATCGGACAGGTGTTCCGCGGAGGCCTCGCCGGCTCGTCCGGCCGGGAAATGACTCATCCCAATATGGATAAGACCCTTAAGGAATGTACCTGATGTCAGAATCACCGCTCTGGCGTCAATGCGCTCGCCGGCGCCGGTGATAACGCCCACCACACGGCCGCACTCGGTGAGAAGGCGGTCGACCGTTCCTTCCGCAACCCGCAGATGAGCCTGTGCGGCCAGCGTGTCCTGCATGGCGAGACGGTAGAGCTTCTTGTCACATTGGGCGCGCAAGGCTCGGACAGCCGGGCCTTTGCTGGTATTGATAAAGCGAAATTGAATTCCGGCCCGATCCGTATTCCGGCCCATCTCGCCGCCCAGTGCATCGATCTCCTTTACCAGGTGGCCCTTGGCAATGCCGCCGACCGCGGGATTGCACGACATTTGGGCGATGCGATCCTTCTCCATCGTCAAGAGCAAGGTGTCTGCGCCCATCCGCGCCGCAGCCAACGCCGCTTCGCAGCCTGCATGCCCTCCTCCTACCACGATAACATCGAAAGCCTGAGCCATGGGTCTCGCTATTTCCCAATACAGAATTCAGAAAAAATGCGATCAAGAACTTCGTCCGACGTAATTACGCCGGTAATCTCACCAAGTGCATCAGCTGCGGTACGGAGGTCGACCGCCAGACATTCCGCTTCTCTTCCTGAGTTGACCGAATCGATGGCCTGAGTGAGCGCGTCATTTGATCGCACAAGCGCATCCTGATGACGAACATTTGTAATCATGACCCCTTCGGAAGACTCGAGATAATCGGGTAAGACTCGAGAGCGTAGCTGATGGCGCAAAGAATCGAGGCCTTCTCCGCTCATCGTTGAAACACAAATGGGTAGGTGTCCCAAGATATCGGACAGCCGTTGTTGTAAGGACATTCGTTGTTCAGGTAGCAGGAGATCCACCTTATTTAAAACAGGAATCGCCCGCTCTTGGAACAGGCAATACGGCTCCATCTCGAAGGATTCCTCCGGGGGAGACGTCGCATCGAACAGAGTGATAATGAGGTCCGCGTCATGGAGCGCATTCCAGGTGCGATGAATGCCCTCTTGTTCGAGGGGATCGACCGTGTTGCGAATTCCGGCTGTGTCGATCAAGGAGATTTGAATTCCGTCAACCTCCATCGACTCCTCAATCATGTCGCGGGTGGTACCGGGAATGGAGGACACGATCGCGCGCCGTTCGCGCAACAGCGCATTCAAGAGGCTCGATTTTCCAACATTGGGCCGGCCCGCAATCACCACCCGTGCACCCTCCCGAAGCAAACGCCCGGTTTTAGCGGTATTCAGGGCGCGGAGGATGACCACCTGAGTGTCTGCCAGAGTATCCAGCAGCTCCGTGCGTTCCACGAAACTGATATCTTCTTCCACAAAATCGATGCCGGCCTCGATATGGGCCAGCAGCGCGAGAAGTTGTTCGCGTAACCGTCCAACCTCTTTCCCTAAATCGCCTCGTAGATGGCGCTGTGCGACCTTCAACCCTTCTTCCGAAGTCGCTCTAATCGTGTCGAGGACCGCTTCAGCCTGAGAGAGATCCATCTTGCCATTGAGAAATGCGCGCTTGGTAAACTCACCTGGCTGGGCCAGGCGGCATCCGGCCGAGAGTGCCGCGTCGCAAATCATCGCGCAGATGCGGCGATTGCCATGGCAATGAATTTCAACGACATCTTCGCCTGTATAGGATCGGGGGGCTTTCATATAGACCACGAAAGCTTCGTCGATGATGGCATCGTGGCCCGTACACGTCTGGCTGGGATGGGAAGAAGGCTGGGGGCGAATAATGTCCGCAAGATGAAGCGAATGAGTCGAAAGTGAGCCGATCGGAACCTCCGACCGAAGCCGGATAAATCGAGCGGCAATGGGGATGGAATCCGTCCCGCTCAGTCGGACAATTCCGATACCACCCTCGCCGACCGGTGTGGCAATGGCACAGATTGTATCATCAGGCCCCCCTCCGTATGCCATGGTCGTGCCTCACATCCAGAAGTTATGCTCAAGGGTCTCCGCTATCGCCATTCCCTCAACGCTTGGATGGTGACTCACTCGCATCGTGCAAGACAGGCTTATTCGCAAAGATGACTCGATCGGTGATGACCTGCTGAGAAATTGTGAGCACATTGTTGGTCAGCCAATACAAGACCAAACCGGCAGGAAAATTGATGAACAAAAAAGTCATGAACGCGGGAAGCATCAGCATGATCTTCGCCTGCGTGGGATCCATCGTGGTGGGCGTAATCTTTTGCTGCACCACCATCGTGACACCCATGATGATCGGCATCACGTAATAGGGGTCTTGAAGCGAAAGATCGGTAATCCAGCCGATAAAAGGCGACTGCCGGAGGTCGATCGTCATATAGAGAATATTAAAGAGCGCGACAAACACCGGCATCTGCAACACCATCGGAAGGCAGCCACCCACCGGATTCACCTTATGATCACGGTAAAGCTTGATCAGCTCTTTGTTCAGGCGATCCCGGTCGTCCTTGTATTTTTCCTGAACCGCCAGAACCTTGGGCTGAATCACCTGCATCTGTTTCATCGATTTATAGCTCTTGAATTGCAGGGGGACAAAGAGCGCCTTGATCGCCATGGTCAACAGGATGATAGTGACGCCGTAATTGTGGGTGTACTCGTTGATAAAACGCAGGACATAAAAAATGGGCTTCGCAATGGCTTTGACGACGCTCCAACTGCCAAAGATGAACCATCCGAAGTCGATCGTGTCCTCAAGCCCTAGTTGCAAGGCCTGCAAGGTGTCATATTCTTTCGGGCCAGCATACAGCTGGAGGGCCAATGTGGATCCTGATGGGGTCACCGGTATTTTGACGGCGGCCGAAATAAGTTTATCGCCTTCCTTCTTGACCAAGACGGTCGAGGCCTGCTTGGGAATTAATACCGACAGAAAATATTTGTCTTGGAGCGCGAGCCATTGAATATTGCCGCTCCGTTCGGTCTCAGACTCAGGGGCTTCTTTTTCGACTTTCCCATCCACCAGAACAGCCGATCCAATTTGGCCGATCATGCCATCGCCCCATTCCACGATGCCAAAATTGGTGCCTAAGCCTAGATTGACGGTCCCGTCGAGTCCAGTAGTTTTGACTTGGATATCGACGAGGTAGCTATTGGAATGAAAGGTCAGCTGCTTTTCGAGGAAAATGTTTTGAGACTCATCTTGATAGCGGACGGTCAAATGTCCGACGGGATGAGCCTGATCCAAGGAGGTGAAATCCTTCTCGACCGTATACAAACCATTGACCAATGACTTGGTCAGGGCCGGATCACCGGTGACGACCGTTAACGGTCCGGCGAATTTTGCCCCTTGCCGGACTAATTGAACGGCCGTTTGGTCCGTCGTTGAATTCTGATACCGTTTAAGTTCCCAGCTTGTCAGCACGCCTCCGTGAGGCGAGAATTTGGCCCGGTACAAGTCGGTTTCTATCTCGACAAGCTCGTCCGTTGCGATCGGCTGCATGGCCGCTTCCTGCGCTCGCGATTCGCCTGAGGAGGCCGAAAGAGGCTGACCGGAAGAGGCGACAGGCGCTTGGGCATTGACCGCCGGTGCAGGACGAGATCCTTGATCGTCTCCGGGAGCTGGTGCAGTTTCTTCAACAGAGGACACCGCCGGGATCAATCCCAATTCCTTGAGGGCGTATTCATACCCGAAGATGATGACAAGGGAGAGGACCAAGAAAACCACGACGCGCTTTTCCATATCTCAGCAGTACTTTCTCAGATAAAGGAGATTATTTTTTGACAGGATCGATCCCGCCTGGGTGGAAGGGGTGACATTTCAATAAACGGGCGAGAGTCAGTCCCGACCCATATAAAGCGCCATGGCGATGAATAGCCTCCGCGGCATAGTGAGAGCAAGTGGGTTCAAACCGGCAGGCAGGCCCCAGCAAAGGGGAAATCAGATATTGATAGCCGCGAATGAACAGTATCAAAAGGTGACGCATGTTAGAGCGGTTTTGATGACAGCAACCGTTGTTTTCGAAGCGAGCCGATCCATGCCGCTTTGAGATCCTGAAAGGGCTCTAGGATTGCATCCCTCTTGGGAAAGATCAGGAGCGCGAAGCCTGGCGTGAGATCGGGGTAAGTCTCTCTAACCAGTTCACGAAAAATCCGCTTGGCACGATTCCGCCGTACGGCAATCCCAAACCGTTTGCCGACGATAATTCCGACTTGGCTGAGGGAATCGGATTTTCGAAAGAGCAATAAATTGAAGAAGTGAGTTGAAACGCGGTGGCCATGGCGCTTGACCTGCTCAATCTCACGACTCACCCGTAAAAACATGGACTGACGCCTGGGTTGAGGTCCCTGTCTTATCGCCATCAGAATATGGAGAGACCATCAGTAGGATGCTCAAGGCGTGGGCTGCCATTGTCGTTCAAATGAGAGGCAGGAAGAAGCACCTTCCAGAGAAAGGCAGAACGCCCATCGCCCTGAGAATCTATTCCAATCCCGTCCCGGAATGGATCAGGATGTCTTAGACGGCAAGACGAGCGCGGCCCTTTGCCCGACGACGAGCCAATACCTTCCGGCCGTTTTTGGTGCTCATCCGCTTGCGGAACCCATGTTCCCGTTTCCGTTTCAATTTCGAGGGCTGCTGGAACGTAAAAGACATCACACTCTCCTTCGTAATTGCCGCACTGGCTACCTGAGCGAAAGGGGCATTATATTGAGCATGTGTCCATGTGTCAATTTTCTATTGCGATAAGAAGCCGTTTCTTTAGGCGCCGTCCTGTTGAGAGCTAGGAAAGCGAATTCGGTAAAGCATTAATTTTTGAGGCATTTTTGTCCAGTCAGTGCCAGAGTGCCACAGGACAAATTGAGAGCATTTTAAGCGCTACCATGCGTAACGCATTGTTATTATGTATTTATTGTAATATTTTTGACTTGGGAGAGTGATGGCATCGAGATTGCCATGATGAACGTAGATGTTCGCGTCACTGGTTTGCCTAGACGCGGAGATCGTGCTGAAGGGAAGGGATGTCTCTACATTTTATGTCGTTGAGGAGGAAAATCATGATGATGCGGATTCTCGCCAGCGTCGTGGCCATCACTATTGCTGTCACGTTCTCAATGGGGGCGTCAGCTCGAGCCCAAGAAGCTGTGCCTGCCACTCCTGCAGCACCTGCGAGCCCTGCTCCTGCTGTTTCTGCTCCTGCTGAAGCGGAGAAACCAGCGGACGGTGACAAGGAGAAAAAGGGGAAGAAGGGGAAAAAGGGAAGCAAAGGAAAGAAAAAAGGTCAGAAAAAGTAGAACGGATAGCCGAATTTCCCTCCGAGGCCTGGTTGTATCATCGAGACCGGCCTCGGCATCCCAATGCCGTTGTCTCTGGACGGCCTCGAATTTGTGCCCGCGATACGTATCAATTGGATTGACTGAATCGAAAGAAGAAGGAGACCGAGATGACGAAGATGACCAATATGATAGCCCCTCTTGCTTTAGGAGCATTTTTGTTAGCCGGCTGTGCCAAGCCTCCGACAGAGCAAATCGAAGCGGCGGATAAAGCCGTACGGGAGGCTCAGCAAAGCGGGGCTGCAACCTATAGCGCGCAGGACTTTGCTAAGCTCGAAGCCTCGCTGGCGGCGATGAAGAAAGAAGCGGCCGACCAGGATGCCAAGTTTGCGCTGTTGCGGGACTATGGAAAGGTCGAGCAACTGGCTGCCTCCGCCAAAGCCGAGGGTGAGCGGGTCAAGGTCGATGCGGAAAAGAAGAAAGAGGAAGCCAAGGCTGGAGCCCTTCAGGCGCGGCAAGTCGCACAGGAAGCCGTGAAGGTCGCGGAAGATCTTGTCGCCAGTGCGCCAGTGGGCAAAGACCGTGCAGCATTGGAAGCGATTAAGAACGATGTGGAGGCACTGAAAGCCTCGTTGAATCAAGTCCAAATCGCGATCGACAAGGAAGATTATCCTGCGGCGCAAACTCAAGCGAAGGCTATTAACGACAAGAGCCAGGCCGTTTCAGCCGAAATTCAGAGCGCTCTTGCCAAGGTGGGAAAAGGGAAACCCTCGGCGGCAAAGAAGAAATAAGGTAGTATTTCCTGATGAGGGCAATATTCACGAATATGCTGAGGGGTTTTGCAGTCTGCCAGGGCTTGCTCCTGGCGGGCTGTCTTGAAGCCGTCCCACCGGATCTGGTCAATGCTCTTGAATCCATTGATCACGATCTGGTGGCCCTGCAAGCGGCGGAGGTTGCCCCTGACGACTACGCGCATTTCGTTCAGCAATGGATTCCACTGAGAGCGCGTGTTCAATCGGATGATGACCTGGTTCGCTGGCCATGGGAAGCCAACGATTTGGAGGCCGAGCTCAAACGGTTACTGGAAGAGGGCGGGGGAACTGTTGCGCGGCTTCATAAGGAGCGAGACCTCAAACGACGGATGGCGCAGGACAAGCTCACGCGGGTCGAGGAACGACTCAAGCTGATCGCCTCGCAAGTCGATGCCATTGATGGGCGTATCGTCTTGGGGGGCAAGTCTGTCCAGGCCGATCTTCTTGTCAAGCAAGCCCGGTCATTCTACGATCGCCAGGATTATCAGCGGGCGATTCAGGCTGCCGATCAGGCCGGGCGCGCACTATTTGTTGAGGCGTCCGTACTCAGCAAGGAGCTCGGGCGCTATACGGATGAACGCCGGATCGCCCGATGGCAGACACTGGCTCAGCAAACGGTGGATTGGTCCCGTACGCATCAGTCAACGGCGATTGTGGTGAGTAAGGCCGATCGGAATCTGATCCTCTATAAAAATGGGCGGCCAATCCTCTCGTATCCGGTGCGGCTCGGATTTAACGGAATCCGTGAAAAGCAATTTCAAGGGGATGGCGCCACACCGGAAGGGCGTTATCGCATCACCGCCAAACGCGGGCAAGGGCAAACCCAGTTTTACCGCGCGCTGGTCCTGGATTATCCGAATCAAGATGATCGGCGTCGATTTGTTCAGGCCAAAAAGGCCGGTCATATTCCGACGGCGAAACAAATCGGGGGGCAAATCGAGATCCATGGGGCGGAAAACGAGCTGATGGCGCAAACACTGGGATGCGTCATGCTCGAAAACGCACACATGACGGCGTTGTTTGAGCGGGTCCAGGCCGGGACGCCGGTCACGATCGTCGGGGCGTTGACCGAGGGCAATGCAGTTGCATTGGCCTTGTCCCAATTAGATGTGCGGAAAGACGAAACCTGAGGCGCCCGATGACACGGTTCTTCATCATACTGTCAGCGGTCGCGCTCGGGCTGGTTGCGATTCTGTTGTCCTCCACTCGCAGCGAAGTGCAGACGTCACCTGCGTCCGTCACACCGCCGCCGGTACGCGATCAAGCTCTCCTGGATGATCTCCACGCCCGGTACAAGAATGTGAGCAAACAGCTCACGCAGTATATGCCTCGCCAGCCGTATATTCTTGTCGATACAGCAAGAAATCACTTATACGTAAAGCGCAGCCACGAGGTGATCTTGGACGCGCTGGCTTCGACCGGCAGCGGAATCGTGCTGGACAAACCCGGGGAAGGGAACAGCCAATGGGTGTTCGATACGCCCCGTGGAGAGTTCTCTGTGCAGTCGAAATTGACGCATCCGGTATGGGTGAAACCCGATTGGGCGTTCATCGAAGAGGGCCTCATGGTGCCCAAAAATCCTGCCGACCGGGTGGAACAGGGGGTCCTCGGGGAATATGCGCTCGGGTTCGGAAAAGGGTACTTCATTCACGGCACCCTCTATACCAGGCTCTTGGGAAAAAATGTGACCCACGGGTGCATTCGGTTGAACGACAACGACCTGAAAAGTGTCTACCAGCTCGCTCGAGTCGGGACACCCATCATGATTTTCTAGCCGTGCCGGGCTAACACAGATACCGTTCATGCCTGTTCAAGCTGCAATCGTGCTCTTTTTTGTCATGGTGTCCACTGGGTGGGCCGCCGAATACGATGCATTCCCCGATCTCAAGCGCGATGACCCAGCCGCTCTTCGCGAGGCGACCCGGGTTCTTGAAGAAGAAGTGAAGCTCGCCGCCAGGCCGCAAACCTATCTTCTGCTCGACCTTCCTGCAGGAGCGGTCCGGATCAAGGGGCGCGGAGTCGATCTCCACCGGATATCGATTCTGCGATGGGCTGCCACAGCTCCGCATCAGTTGACGGGCACGTTCCGACTGGCTGCACGGCCGCCGGTGGTTCGCCGAAAGATCGATCCGTCCGCAACCACGGAGCAGGAGCCTATCGCACTTGCGGATATGCCGACGGACTATCAACTGTCGTTTACTCCGGCCCTCCGGGTAGAGATTCAATCGGCTCGTGATGAGGGGGTTGTCCAAAGGGCCCTTTCATCGGCCGCGGATCTCTGGCGGCAACTGAAGGCATGGGGTACTGCCCACACGAATCAGCCGTCCCCGCCTGAGGCCAGCATCGCGCTTAGCCTATCGGTCGAACAAGCGCAGTCGCTGGCATGGTCCACAGTCGATGGGATGGCATTGATTGTCCGCCGCTTGCCAGACCCCTCATGATACATGGTTGAAGATCAGTGGCTTTTCGTGTCTCGGTTCCCTAAGATATCCGACAGTCTGCACACGGCTCTCAGTCGGTCTGTTGCTTGAGGGGAGGAGATTATGGGGCGGTCCTCACTCCGCATGCTTGCATCGCCGTACGCCGAGTTGACCCATGCTTCGCTCGAGCAGCAGTTCCTCACCCGCACCGTTGAACGCCTCTGGGCCAAGGATCACCGTCTCTGGAAGCCAGATCCCTCGGAAATTTCCAATCGCCTGGGTTGGTTATCCCTGCCTCAGGATATGCTTCAGCAATTAGACACCCTTCGCCTCCTTGCCAAAGAAACCAGACAAGATGGCATCACAGATGTCGTCCTGCTCGGAATGGGGGGCAGCAGTCTGGGGCCTGAAGTCCTCCGGGTCACGTTCGGATCGCAGAAGGGCTGTCCGAAACTGTGGGTGCTTGATTCGACCGTGCCGGGATGGGTGAAATCAGTAACCAAGGCCATTCATCCGGCTCGTACGATCTTTCTGGTGGCGAGCAAATCCGGCGGCACGGTTGAGGTCATGTCTCTCTTTGCCCATTTCTGGGATCTTGTCACTCGGACCAAGGGGAACCAGGGAGGCGGACAATTCATCGCCATCACCGACCCCGCGACCGGACTTGAGCGCATGGCGAAGGACTATGGATTCCGTCAGATCTTCAGCAATCCGCCCGATATCGGCGGCCGGTATTCCGTCCTATCGCTGTTCGGATTAGTGCCTGCCGCGTTATTGGGGGTCAATGTCCAACGGCTGCTGGAACGGGCTGCACGTATGGCCGATCAGTGCCGAGTGGCTGATCACGTCGAGCGCAATCCCGGCATTTATTTAGGTGTGGCCATGGCCACAATGGCAAAGGCGGGACGCGATAAAGTCACCATCATCGCATCACCACCGATCGACAGCTTTGGGTTGTGGGCCGAGCAGCTATTGGCAGAGAGCACGGGGAAGGAGGGCACAGGTCTGATCCCTGTCGCGCAAGAGCCGGTGCTGACTCCCACGATGTACGGACAAGACCGGTTCTTTATCTATTTGCGATTGAAGGGGGCCAAGAATGCCACCCTCGATCGCCAAGTTCAGGCGCTTGCACAAGGCGGCCATCCCGTTCTGCAATTCGATCTCAGAGATCCCTACGACCTCGGGGCGGAATTTTTCCGATGGGAATATGCAACGGCGGTGGCGGGTCATCTGTTGGGCATTCAGCCGTTCGATCAGCCGAACGTTCAGGAAAGCAAGGACAACACCAATCGGGTGCTGGAGGGGTTCATGGCCAATGGCCGATTGCCTGACCAAACCGTCAGCTCGCCCAAACAGGCTGCCGTCTCGTTGGCCAGCCGGATGAAGCCCGGGGCCTATCTCTCGATTCTGGCCTATGGGATGCCGTCCAAGTCATTTGAATCGGCGGTCCGCCGTCTCAGAAAGACGTTGATCCAGCAACACCATATCACGACGACGTTCGGTTACGGCCCTCGCTACCTGCACTCCACCGGACAACTGCACAAAGGTGGTCCGAATAGCGGTATCTTTCTAGAGCTGGTCGATCGCATGACACCCGACTTGGCCATTCCAGGAAAGGCGTTCTCATTCGGCACACTGGCTCAAGCCCAGGCTGCGGGCGATCTTGACTCGCTCCAGGCACACGAGCGTGCCGTTCTCCGAGTCTCGTTGGGGGCGAATCCCGTGGCGGCGGTGCAGGCCATCACACAGGCCTTGATCCCCGCCCGTACCGTCCGTCGCCCAGCCTTGAAACGGCAGCAGCAACGACGTCGCTGACATGCCTGACTCTCCTGACATCCAGATCTATTCAGACGGCCAGGAATGGCTACACCAAGCTTGTGTCCTGATTCGTGATATCACGGCGCATGCGATCCAATCACGTGGCCGATGTCTCATGGCCTTGTCCGGCGGATCTACACCCAAGCTGGTGTATGGTGCGTTGACGTCCCCGGAATGGCGGTCTCAGATTCAATGGGATCATGTCATGTTTGTATTCGGGGATGAGCGTTGTGTGCCGCCGGAGCATCCGGAGAGTAATTACGGGCTGGCGCAGACGGCTCTCTTTCAGCCCCTCGGGATCCCGCCGGACCAGGTCTATCGCATGAAAGGCGAAATGCCTGATCCCGCTGCCGCCGCGCGAGAGTATGAAAAGACATTGCGGGCACTCACAGCTTGTCCGGCTCCCAAAATCCCACCACTCGATCTGGTATTGCTTGGCCTTGGAGACGATGGCCATACGGCGTCCCTTTTTCCGGGAACCACGGCGGTGACGGAGCAGCGCCGGCTGGTGACCGTGGGGCAGGCGCCCAAGGGGATTGTGTCACGACTCACGCTGACAGTAGGTGTGCTCAACAGGGCGACTGTGGTACTGTTCCTGGTTACCGGCGCCGGGAAGGCGCAGACCGTGCGCGCGGTCATCGAGCCACGCAATCAGATGGAGCCAGCGCTGCCGGCTGCATTGGTACGACCGGAGAGCGGACGGCTGATTTGGCTGCTGGATCGATCGGCTGGAGCCAGTCTCTCGGACCCACACAGGGGAGCATCATGATTCTCGCAGGCGATATCGGCGGAACGAAAACCAATCTGGCCCTCTATGAATGGGTCAGCGAGCGAGTGGAGCCGGTGCGGCTCGAAACCTTTCACAGCGCCGATTATAAATCACTCGAAGAAATCCTGGAAGAGTTTCTCACGCCGCCCAAGCCGCCGACTCCCCTTGATGAACTCGATGCGGAAATCGATGGCGAAGAGAAAGAGGCGGACTCTCCGCCGGAGCCAATCACTGTCGCTGCCGCCTGCTTCGGCATCGCGGGGCCGGTCATCGACAACCATTCACAGACCACCAATCTTCCATGGATTGTCGATGGTCCGGCGATTGCGAAGAAGTTCAGCATTCCGCGGGTGCAATTGCTCAACGATCTCGAAGCCACCGCCTATGGAGTCTTGCTACTCCGTCCCGATGAAGTAGAAGTGCTCAACCCCGGCACGCTGCCGAAGAAACGGCAAGCGCTGGCTCTGATTGCCGCGGGCACAGGACTCGGCGAAGCCATTCTTTTTTGGGATGGCAAGTCCTATCGTCCGATGCCGTCGGAGGGAGGGCATACGGATTTTGCCCCGACCAATGATTATGAGATCGAGCTGCTCCGGTATTTGCGCAGCCAGTATCTCCACGTGAGCTATGAGCGGTTGCTGTCAGGGCCGGGGTTGCATGCGATCTACGAGTATGTACGGGACACGAAAAAGAATGAACCGACCTGGCTGGCGGAAAAGATCAAGGCCGGGAATCCCGCAGCGGAGATCGCCGAAGCCGGCCTCAATGGACAGGCCGAGATTGCGAAGCAGACGCTGGATCTCTTTGCCTCCATTTATGGGGCCGAAGCCGGCAATCTCGCATTAAAATCGTTGTCGCTCGACGGAGTCTATGTCGCCGGAGGCATGGCGCCGAAGCTGATCAAGAAACTGCAAGACGGCACCTTCATGAAATCATTTACCAACAAGGGACGCTATAAGCGATTGCTGAGCAACATGCCTGTGAAGGTGGTCATGAATCAGCAGACCGCGCTCCTCGGCGCGGCCTCGGTCGCCGGCGCCCTCTCACACGCACCGGCATTATGACCAACCCTCACGATCTCGATAGTCTGAAAAAAGCCGCGGCCTTGGCCGCGGTGGAGTATGTCCGCGACGGCATGGTCGTAGGACTCGGAACCGGCTCGACGGCGAAGCATATGGTGATCGCCCTGGGCGAGAAGGTCCGCGCCGGGATGCAGCTGCGCGGCGTGCCGACGTCGCAAGAAACAGCGATACTGGCCAGACAAGCCGGCATCATGCTCATTGATACGGATAATCGGTGGGAGATCGATGTGGCCATCGACGGCGCCGATCAGGTCGATCCCGCGTTCAATCTGGTCAAGGGCGGCGGTGGTGCGCTGCTCAAGGAAAAGATTGTCGCGGCCTCCGCCAAGCAATTTATCGTCTTGGTCGATCATACGAAGCAAGTGGCCATGTTGGGCGGTTCATTCCCTTTGCCGATTGAAGTCATCCCGTTTGGCTGGGGCAGTACGGCGCGGGAAATCGAAGCGCTGACCAAGAGCCGAGTTGTCTTGAGGGAGCGCAACGGGGCTCCATTTAAAACCGAAGCCGGGAATCTGATCGTGGATGTGCATCTCGCCCGCATCGACCGGCCGCAGGAACTCGAAGTCGCGCTGAACCAAATTCCGGGAATCGTGGAAACCGGTCTCTTTGTCGGACGCACCGATATCGTGATTGTCGGCAGACCTCAGGGCGTCGAAACGCTCCATGCAACACGAGGATGAGGATTGCGTTGGCCGGCGCGAGACGTGCCTGACGTTGCTCAAACAGGCTCGTTTCCTTCTGATGCTCCCGTTCGCGCCGGCGCTCCTTGCCGCCTGCGCCCCTGCACACACAACCGTCATTCCAGCTCGACCAAGAGGTAACGATATGACCGTAGATACGACAACGATGATGGGGGATCCCTATCGGCTGCCCCGGCACGTGATCCCGACTCGCTACGATCTGCATCTCGAACCGGATTTGGCTTCCGCCACGTTTTCAGGGCGTGAGACGGTCACCCTAAGAGTCGAACAGGCGACGAGCGTCATCATCCTGAACGCGGTCGATCTGAACATCGCCTCCGCTGAACTCGACAATGTCGCGGGGCAGCGGAGGCGCGCCACGATCGAGCTGGATGAATCGCTGCAACGCGGTCAGCTCCGGTTCCCGTCCGCTATTACACCGGGCGAATGGCGGCTTCATCTGGTGTTTCAGGGGAAATTGAACGATCAGCTGCGTGGCTTTTACCGCAGCACCTATAAAGACCCGTCAGGGGCGACCCAGATATTGGCGGCGACTCAATTTGAAGCTACCGATGCGCGCCGCGCCTTCCCCTGTTGGGACGAGCCGGATTTCAAAGCCGTATTTGCCACGACGCTGGCCATCGATCCAGCCCTGACCGCCGTCTCAAACACGCAGGTGGTGTCTGAGTCCGTCGAAGCCGGCAAGAAAGTGCTGCGATTCGCCGACAGTATCAAGATGTCCACGTATCTGGTGGCCTTCATCGTTGGGCGGCTGGAAGCCACGAAGCCGGTGTTCGTCGGCAACACGGCCGTGCGGCTCTGGACCGTGCCAGGCAAACAACCACTCACCTCGTTTGGCCATGACATTGCCGTCGCGTCGCTGACGTTTTTCGAGGCCTACTACGGGATTCCCTATCCGGGCGACAAGCTGGACCTTCTGGCCATTCCCGACTTTGCCTCGGGCGCCATGGAAAATTTGGGCGCCATCACGTTTCGAGAAACCGCGCTCCTGGTCGATCCTGGAAGCGGGACCCATGGCGAACTGGAACGAGTCGCCGATGTGGTCGCCCATGAGAATGCCCACATGTGGTTCGGCGATTTGGTGACGATGTCCTGGTGGAACGGCTTGTGGCTGAACGAGGCCTTCGCGACCTTCATGGAAATGTTGGCGGTGGATGCCTGGAAGCCGGAATGGAAGCGGTGGGATTCCTTCAGCGTCTCACGGGCGGCGGCCTTCTCCGTCGATGGGCTCCAGAGCACCAGGCCCATTGAATTTCCGGTGCGCGCCCCCAAGGATGCCGACGCCATGTTCGACGTGCTGACCTATGAAAAAGGAGCCTCCGTGCTCCGCATGTTGGAGCAACACATTGGGCCAACCGTGTTTCGTGATGGCGTGCGCGAGTATCTTCGCACCCATGCGTATGGAAACGCGGATACGAACGATCTGTGGGTGTCGTTAGGCACGGCCGCGAAGCAGCCGGTTCCCGAGTTGATGGATGGCTGGATCTTCCAACCAGGCTTCCCATTGATCACGGTGGCTATGGATGGAGAGTCGGCGGTTGTGCTGTCTCAGCAACGCTTTTCCTATCTGCCGAACGAACAGACGACGGAGCAGTCTTGGCAGGTGCCGGTGCGGATGAGCGTCGGCATCGGCAACGAGGCGGAGTCTCGTCAGATACTGCTCAAAGATCGTCAGATGCGGGTGGCGCTTCCCAAGGGAACGACCCATCTCCTCATCAACGAGGGGGGCCACGGGTTCTATCGGGTCCGCTATAGTCCTACGCTGCTTCAGCAGCTCCTCACGGCCGGTCTGGACAGGCTGGCGCCCATCGAACGGTTCAATATGGTCGGCGATGCCTGGGCGACGACCCTCTCCGGGCTCATGCCGCTGTCGGACTATCTCCGCTTGACCAAGTCCTTCCAGCAGGAGCGGGACAAGAATGTGTGGGCCGTGCTGCTCGACTCCTTGACGTTTTTGAATCGCATCGTCACCGCCCAGGAACGGCCTGCGTTGGAAGCCTTCGTCCGAGCGCTCGTCGCCCCCGCGGTCGACAGGCTTGGCTGGACGCCTCAGGCGGGAGAAAACGATCTTGTCCGGCAATTGCGCGGGGAGCTCATCGGCGCGTTGGGAAAGCTGGGCAACGACACGGTAATTCAGCAACAGGCCGCCGAACGCTATCAGCAGTACACACACGATTCCGCCGCGGTGGATCCGAATCTCGTCCCCGCCCTCGTGTCCATTCTTGCCCATACCGGAGACGAGGCGCGGTACGAGGCCTTTGCTGAGCAATATCGAGCGGCCGCGACGCCGCAAGAAGAACGGCGCTATCTGTTTTCCCTCGCGGCATTTCAACCTCCCGCGTTGCTGCAACGGACGCTGGCCAGGACGGTCAGCGGAGAGACCAGAACGCAAGATGCCCCGTTTCTCGTCAGCGCGGTGCTGGGGAATGTGTATGGCCGGGAGCAGGCGTGGGACTTTGTGAAGGCAAACTGGGACCAGATGGACCGCTTGTTTCCGAAGCAGGGCCTCCGGCGGATGTGCGGCGGCATCGTGTGCCTCGCGACGCCGGAACTCGAACGGGATGTGCGGGACTTTTTCGGCCGTCGCAAGATCGATCTCGGCGGGAAGACGTTGGAGCAGTATTTTGAACAGCTCCGCATCGCCGTCGCGTTTCGCGAACGAGCAGGGGCGAGCCTGTCGCAGTCGCTGCTCTCTTGATAAGAAGGCGCGAGAGGCCGTGATGGCTACTCCTGACGGAGCACGGCCAAGGGCCGCTGGCCGAGCAGCCGATAGGTGCTCAGAAATCCGACGGCCAGGGTGAGCACAATCGTCAGACTCATTCCCACCAGCAGGATGGATGGGTGCAATCCCCATGGCAGTTCGAAGAGAAATGTGAGGATGCCCCAGGACAAGGCGCTGGCCAATCCGATGCCGATGCCTCCCCCGACAAGCCCCAGCAGCGCATATTCGATCGCGAATGAAAAGGTAATCATGTTGCGCGTCGCGCCGAGCGCCTTGAGGATGACGGACTCATAGAGTCTGCGATACCGGGTGGCGGCGAGGGCCGCGCCCATGACCAGTCCGCCGGTCACGACGCAGAACAAAGCGACGGCGCGGATGGCCAGCGACAGCCTGTCCAGCATGCGCGCATAACTCTCCAGCACGTCCCCGATATTGATCGCGGTCACATTTGGAAATCCCGCGACGACGGCCTGTTGGAGCGGCAATTCGTCTTCGGGAGGAACACGCACGGTGGCGACATAGGTCAGTGGGGCGCCATCCAACGAGCCGGGCGAAAGAATCAGGTAGAAATTGGTGGAGAAGTTTCCCCACTCCACCTTGCGAATACTCCCCACGGTTGCGACGAGCCTGGCGCCCTGAATATCGAGCGTGAGCGTTTGTCCGAGATCGAGGCCCAGTGCATGGGCCGCCTCTTCTTCGACGGAGACGAGGGGGGTGGTAAAAGCCTGGCCCGGAGACCACCAGGTGCCTTTGACAATCCGGTTATCTTTAGGGAGCGTGTCCAGAAAGGTCAGGACATACTCACGGGTCAGGTACCAAGTTTTTCGCCGCTCCTCTTTGTCTCCTGAGCGCCGAGCTCGTTCTTCTTCCTCGGACAAGGCATCCACCTTGACCGGCTGGCCGTTGAGGGCCGCCAGGCGTGACCGTACCAGTGGGGTCAATGTCGGAGGGGTCGCGCCCTTGCGTGTCCGGAGCAACGACGTCATGCCTTCGGCCTGATCCGGCTGAATGTCGATGAAAAAAAAGGTTGGGGAATCCTGTGGACGGCTCTCGCCCACTTGCCGAAGCAGCGCTCGTTCCACCAGCGCGACCGTCACCATCACCATGACGCCGATTCCTATGGCAATCGTGACGCTCGCCGTCTGACTCCCCGGCCTGATCATATTGCCAACCGCTTGCCGAACGGCCAGATGAGGAATACGCGGCATCCACGAAAGCCCCCGCATGACCAGCCAGGATGCGCTGCCCAGCAAGACGATCGCCAGGGCAAACGCCGCAAGAAACAAGGATCCCACCATCCAAGACCCCGCCTGCCAGATCGAAAGCCCCGCCAACCCCATTCCAATGAAGACACCGACCACGATCTTTTGATAATCAACGCGAACTCGTCTAAATCGGCCGGTGAGAAACCCTGCCGTCGCAGCCCCTTCATCAGGGGCCACCTCGCGCCGGAAGATGGCGAACGGTTTGATTTCACGAATGGTCAAGAGCGGCCACAGAGCAAACAACAGTGTTGTGAGCAGGCCCAGCGCCAGGCCTTTCCCCAATGGAAGGAGCGCGTTCAGCGTCAAGCCGGAAACGAATCCCAATTGTTCGATCAGGTCAGCGTCAAACCAGGTTGTAATGGCCCACGGGACTCCGTGATCGAGCCCCATGCCGATCGCCAATCCGCCGAGGCTGCCTGTGAGTCCTAACAAGACGGCCTGTAAAACATAGATGAACACAATGGTGTGGGATTCGGCGCCGATGGTTTTGAGGATCGCGATGGTGGCCAGTTTTTCCCGCAGAAAGGCCCGAATTGACGTGGCCACGCCGAGGCCGCCGATGAACAGCGCGGTGAGGCCGATCAGCCCCAAATAGCGCGTGAGCTGGTCGAGAAATTGTTTGAGCTGCGGTTGCGCGTCGCGATAGGTCGAGACTCGTGGAGAGTCGGTTGCGAGCCGGTCCCGTAACTCATAGAGCATCGGATCGACTCTGGTGGAAGGCGGAACTTTCAGCAAGTATCGCTCACGCACACGGCTGCCGACCTTGACCAAATCCGTGGCCTGAAGTCCTTCCTGGGAAATCAACACCCGAGGGCCGACACTGAAGGCATTGGCCATCCGATCCGGCTCGGTCCGGATGACGCCGGTGATCAGAAACATCGCTTGGCCGATTGTGACGCGATCACCGACAGCGAGCCCCATCTTGATCAGTAGCGCGTCCTGTACGACAGCTCCGTGACAGGGCTGTGAGAGACACTGGCCCGCCGGAGGAAACAGGAGCGCTGACAGCGGGCGTGCTGGTTCGATGCGCAGGGCCCCATAAAATGGATAGAGGGTCTCAACGGCTTTCAATTCGACAAGTTGCGTGGGTTGTCCGCCCGGATTCCCGCCCGGCGTTCGTGCGGCCATTGCGACCAACTCACTGACATGCGTCAGTACGATGTCCCGGCTGGACAGCGAGGCAAGGTAATCCAACCCTGAGGGACTCATCGGACGGGAGAGGCGAATCTCAAGATCGCCCCCCAGCAACCCGCGAGCTTCTCGGGTGACAGATTGTTCTACGTTGGCGGCGAAGAGGGAGACACCCACCAGCGCTCCGACGCCGACCGCTATACAGATCAGAAAATAGAGAAAGTGCCGCCAGGAGGCGCGGGTTTCCCGCCAGGCCATCTTTAAGAGGACGCGCGTCACGCGCAGGAGCCTATGGCGCCGGTGGAATCTGGAGCCAGTTGATCGGATTCGATGCGGCCGTCTCGCAGTGACACGACGCGTTGCATCTGGCCGGCAAGGGCCCGGTCATGCGTGACCAGGACCAGCGTGGTGCCATAGTCCCGATGCATCGAGAGCAGCAGATCGATGACCTGTGTGCCCGTGGCACTGTCGAGATTGCCGGTTGGCTCGTCGGCAAACAGGAAGGGCGGACGGCAGGCGAAGGCCCGTGCGACGGCCACGCGCTGTTGTTCGCCTCCGGAAAGTTGGACCGGATAATGGTCGAGACGGCCTGCCAGTCCTACCGTGGCAAGAAGGTCCGCCGCCCGAGCATCGGCCCCTCGCTCGCCACTGAGTTCTAATGGCACCATCACGTTCTCACGAGCCGTAAGGGTTGGAATCAGATGAAAGGATTGGAAAATATATCCAATCTTGGCGCGGCGAAAGCGCGCCAGCGCGCTTTCGGACAGGGTCGTGATCTCGGTTCCGTCTAACGTGATCGATCCTGACGTGGGCCGGTCGAGGCCCGCCATCAAGCCCAGCAACGTCGATTTCCCGCTTCCTGACGGACCGACGATGGCCACCATCTGTTTGTCTGGAATATCGAGTGACAGATTGTCGAGGATGGTGACAGGCCGGCCCCCTGCCGGAAGATGCATCGAAAGCTGTGCAATGGCGATCATAGAGGAGTGCGCTCCTGTACCGGAGAATTCGGCCGGGTGTTATTATACTGTACGACTTTGGAACGTAGGGTGAAATTGATCAGAAACGTGTCGGTCTCGACCGTCATTCTCAGCGTCTCCCTCATGGTCATCGGTTTCGGTGGGCTTTCGCACGAGGTTCGTGCGGAGCCTTCCGTGTCATCACCGGATGTAAGGCCCACGATTGTGGCATTTGGCGATAGTCTGACGGCGGGTCTTGGAATGGGAGCGGGCGACGCGTACCCCGCGCAATTACAACGGCGCCTTGATGCGCAAGGGTTTCGATATCGAGTGATCAATGCCGGGGTCAGCGGAGAGACCACGGCAGGGGGGCTGCGCCGGGTGCCCTGGATCTTGAAGAGCCACCCGGAGATCGTGATTCTTGAACTGGGCGCCAACGACGGGCTCCGAGGGTTGCGGCTGGAGGAGACGAAAGCGAACTTAGAGCGGATGATCCAGCACATTCAACGCTCAGGGGCAAAGATCGTTCTTGCCGGGATGACGCTGCCGCCCAATTACGGAAAGGACTATATTGATGGGTTTGAACGAATCTACCCTGAGTTAGCCAAACAGTATCATCTTCCGCTGATCCCCTTTTTCCTTGAAGGAGTGGCTGGTTCACGCGAGTTGAATCAGGCTGATGGGATTCATCCGACGGCAGCGGGATACGAGCGGGTTGTTGACGGGGTATTCCAGAAGCTCAGGCCGCTCCTGAAGAACGGGTCGTAGGTCCCGCAAGACGAGAAGCACGAAGTCCTGCCTGGCTGAAATATTCAACCGGGCAGGACTTCGTACAACATGATACGAGGCGGAACCGCTTACGACTTCTTGAGGAACGTGTCCCAGACGCCGTAGCCGAGGATGAGGGCAATAATGACGTAATACAAGCCCGTGATGCCGCTATAGTCTGGCGGACCATCACCTTTGGCTTCATTTGCCAATACGACCGGCGCCACCGTCAGCATGACGGCGCTCATCATGCTCACTCCTGCCAACATTTTCTTCATCATGATCACTCCTCTGTGAGGGCCAAATCGAAATCGAGGGCCGCATTTTACAAAATCATCGAGGAGGAGCGCAAGATGTCTTTCTGGATGGGAGGAGGACGCCCAATATTGGGTGGCTGGGGGATAGCCGAACCGGAGGATGTCAGGAAGGGGTCTTGGTGACAGATTTGAGGGCGTCAGCGACTGACTTGTAGGATCCCGCCAATTTGTCGAGCTGGCTGCCTTTGCTCAGGAACTCTTGGGCCATCGATTTCAACTGACCGTCATAACGGCTGACGTCACCCGCCAGCTCAGCCACCTTCGCGAGGAGTCCTTTGTAGGTCTCGACTTCTCGCTGGAGTTCTTGCGTGGTGGTTTGGGCTGTCTTGGCCTCCGCGATTGATGTCTGCAATTGTTGGGTGAGCCGTCCGACATAGGCCTCCCGATCCCGCAGATCCGCTTCAAGATGAATTTGTACCGCTTCGCTTTCCTGGCGGCGTTCTTCAAGATTCCGAATCGTGTGCATCCAGGTGGCGATTTCACCGGCGCCAATTGGCGGTGAGGCCGGGAGCGCCTGTCCTTTTTCGATTGCCGCCATCGCCGGCTGCAGCCACTCGATGAATAACATAACCTCGCTGAGTTTGACGTCGGCTGAGAACGCTGAGGCCTGGGCGGTCTTCGCCTGCCCCTGGGCTGTTGGTTGGGGTGCCGCCTGAGGTTTCGTCTCGGGTGCCGCCGGCGATTTTCGCGCCTGACGGGGCTGTGACCAACGGTGATACTCCAAAAGGACAGCGATGCAATGCCGGCAGATTGGTTCTTCAGGCAGGGTGCAGGAACATTTTGAGATTAAGTGGCCGTCTTTCAACCGGATCGTCTGTTCATAGAGTCCGGAATTGCCGATCACGGCTGATGCGATCTGGGCTTCGTCGGCTTCAACGATTCGAACCCGATTTTCGGCCAGGTATTGTTTGCCGATCTGAAAGGCAGAGGATTCGACCACCGCCTGGATCATGTGTGGATCGAGCAGGCCAAGGCGATCTGCGCTGCAAGGAATCTTGTTTCGCGTGATAGCCATGAAAGACCAGTCCCCTACATCGAGTCAGTCTGCCTCTCTCTCGGGAATCTGTCAACAATTCGGGAGTTCTTGTTCTCAGCCTGCCGGCCAAGGGGGGTGAGACGTCACCTACCGGCAGCGCTGGGGGAGACCTTGCTGGCTGACCGGCGTCAGCCAGATGTAATCGGCGATGCCTTCCTGAACCAAGTTCACGATGTCATCTGCGCGGCTGGAGTCATACGAGGCAAGGTAGACCGTTGTCTGAGCGATCTTCTCGGTGAGCCGGCGGGCCACTCGTTTGGGAACAGGCAGGTGGTATTGGATATGTCCGCCTCCGGTATAGCTTAGGATGAGTGTCCGGGGAGCATGTTCGGAGAGCCGGGCGGTGCGAAGGGCTTGTGCGACGGTTTTGGCCATGCCTTCGTCCCGCACCATCGAGGCCTCGTACATAGGAAGGTAGTCTTCTTCCGCGCCGCCACCATGGCAGCGTTGGAGTTGGGCGAGAATTCTGGACCGATAGGCGGGATCATCGACGATCTCTTCCCGATCCATCCCCCAGAGAGTCCATTCCGGTTCTTGCCGAGCCTGGTCCAGGCGCAATGTGACGACGCGACGGATCAAGGATTTTGGCGGGTTCATGGCGTAGAGGGCCAGATGCTGGTCTCTTGCGAAGGCGACGAGCGGCGCGTAATTGTCATACGCGCCTCCCCAGTTCTGCTGCCACCGTGCACGATCCAGCCATGGGCTATCCATGGGATCAGAACTGGAAAGGATGTCGTTCAACGCCCCCTGACCATCCCATCCGAACATTTCCATTGTCAGAACCGGACGGATGCCCTCTGCCATCACAGTTTTTAGGACCGTGAGGGCCGCCTCTATGTGGTGACGGTTGTAGTGCTCCTCTCCCAGATACACGATGTCGTATTGTGAAAGACTCTTGAGCCAATCGGATCGGTCCAGAACCTGCCCGGTCTTTCCATCGATGATCTGGCCTGGCTGCCAGACAGAGACAGACGATCGGCTCGTTCCTTGGGTGGATACGGCGGTTGGCGCACAGGCATTGAGGAGGGAAAGGAAGGCGAACGCGAGGCAGAGCGAGAGCCGCTGCATATTTCTGCTGAAAATAGTTGTGCGGTGGGGTGGGTGCATGATTGTTTCCTAACATACCCACGACATGGCGACAAGCTGGCCGCCTTGACGGTGTGAGGACAGGGCCATTATTCTCCTGAAGCGGCGTGCATTGCGAATGTCGTTGGGGAATGATCCTGTCTCATCATGTCCGAACACGATACCATTGCAGAATTCCGACGGGTCGTAAACCGTCTCGCACAAGAATCGGGAAGCCGGTGGGAGGCATCCAAACGGGTCCACGAATCATCGGCCTTTCCTTTGATACTCGCACAACTTGTCCGTGCATCGCAGGAGGCATCGCTTCCTCCGGCAGTCAAGGATCTATTGAGCCGGTCTTTGGACCGGGGACACGCAAGAGGGATTCAAGATGTGGACGGCCCTGGTCTGAAGGCACTCACGGGGTTCCCTCCGTCCAAAGCGTTTCGCGCCCTCTGCATATATTTCGGACTCATTCCGGCACTGGCCTCGCGATGGCCTGTGCCGGATGTCGGAGACAAAGACGTCGATCGGTTGGTCCGGCAGTCATCCAATCCGTTCGATCTTCTTCTCCAATCGCCTGTGGCGTCCGTTCTTGATTTGGGAGCGGGAGATCTTTCCTTCGCCGGCGAGCTCGCGGATCAGTATCTGCCGATTCTTCTGGGCCAAGCGCGAGATCTGATACTCCATGCTGTGGACCGGCTCGATCCCGGTTCTAAGCTCGGTGGGCCGCTCCATCCTGGGCGCACGCGCATCGCGCAGTTGCAAGCACGGCCTGGGCTGGCCTTTCGCTTTTACGGCAATCAAGACATGTGCGACCTGCACGATCTCGATGACGCCGGCAAGCTGGCGCCTCTCTATACCATCGCCACCTGCTGGGCTCCGGCCACTCCCACGTTTGCTTATGAGCCGACACGACTCTCAGAGGCTGTGATTCTGGAGGATCTTCGCCAGACCAAGGGGACCTTCCGACAGATTCGCTTTGAAGGTGAATCGGCCCTAGAAGTCCAGCACGGTGAACGGGCCCTCATCTTCCCGTCCTGGAAGTTCGACATTCGCGGTCCTCTGGCCCTTCTCAATCTGTTGGCGAAACGCGGTGTCGTGGGCATTCTTGGCGCAGTCGATTCGCAAGTGTTCTGGGAATTGCTCGCGCAGTTGCTGGAGCATCCGCGCTATCGTCCTGCCGATCTGCCGTTCTCGTCGTCAAATCTGCCGGAGGTCTTTGGCGAGGTCTACCGGCAATTGACCGGCTTGCAGAGCGGAGAGTCTCTGTCGCTTGCCGACATCGCCCCTCTCCGTGCCACTCTGCCGGCATCGCCAACCGTCCAAGCCAATGGCAAGCCTGCTTCGTTCCGGCAGGTCCTGATCCGGCGCGGCGCAGTTTTCCCAGGTCTTCCGGCCAGCAGTACGGCGCGCCGCTTCTCCGACATGATCGAAGAAGCGCCTCCCTGGTTTGTGACACTCGTTCCGAACCGTTGCTAGCCAATTCCCCTGCCCGTCGAACATTCGTCGGCCTCGCCCGCCGGATATACACCATAAATTGACCACCCCCAGACCCTTTGCTAGACTTCTCTCTAATCTGGTCAGTATCTGCCTCACAACCGGAACAACGACGATACCCATTATGAAATCCACCTCCATCGTGCAGGCGATCCAAGAGAATATTGCCCGTGTGATCAAAGGCAAACCGAGCGTCATCGAACGAACGGTCGTGACCCTGCTGGCCCGCGGGCATCTGTTGCTGGAGGATGTGCCGGGCGTTGGGAAGACGACCCTGGCTCACAGTCTGGCGCGGTCGTTGGATTGCTCTTTCAAACGCATTCAGTTCACCAGCGATTTGCTGCCCTCCGATATTGTCGGCGTCTCCCTGTTCAACCGGCAAAAACAGGCGTTTGAATTTATGCCGGGCCCTATTTTCGCGCACATCGTTCTAGCCGATGAAATTAATCGCACGACGCCCAAGACGCAGAGCAGTTTATTGGAAGCGATGAGCGAAGCGCAGATTTCCGTCGATAATCAGACCCATCCGCTGCATCAGCCCTTCATGGTCATTGCCACCCAGAACCCGGCGGAATATCACGGCACGTTCCCCTTGCCGGAGTCGCAGCTCGACCGGTTCCTCATGCGCCTTCAGATCGGCTATCCCTCGCCGGAGGAGGAAAAGAAGGTGCTGGACCGCCCGCAATCGCTTCATCCGGCCGAAGATCTGCAGCCGGTGGTGAGTGCCCGCGACGTGCTCGACTTGCAACACCAAGTCGAGCAGGTGCTGATGGAGGAGAGCTTAACGGAGTATCTCCTGGCAATCGTGCAGGCGACGCGGCAGACGGAGCTGTTGTCGCTCGGTGTGAGCACCCGTGGCGCGCTGGCCTTGAGCCGTGCGGCCAAAGCGTTGGCGTTTGTGCGAGGACGGGCCTATTGCCTGCCGGACGATATTAAAGAGCTGGCCCCTGTCGTGCTCTCGCATCGCATCATGCTCAGCCGGTCTCAGGGGTTGCGCCAGCGCAATTGCGAGCAGACCGAGCAGGTGGTGCATGATCTCGTCGAGTCCGTCCCGGTCCCTGTCTAAGCTGCGACGTTCGTCGCGCTCTCTCGGAAGACGACCGCTATGCTGAATGGTCTGAAACGGTGGTTCCGGCGTGTGACCCAGCGCCGCTCGACGCGAGTCACGTCCGAGGGAACCAGGTTTCTGTTTTTCACGCTCGCCGTGAGCGTGGCCGCGATCAATACCGGCAATAATCTGTTTTATCTGCTCCTTGCCATGATGTTGAGTGTGGTAATGATGTCAGGGATTGTGGCGGAGCTCTGCCTGCGCAGGCTGGAATTCCGCCGCCATCTCCCGGGCCTCATCTATCTCAATGAGCCGACGACGGCGACGCTCGTCGTGAGCAATCGTAAAACACGGATGCCGAGCTTTTCGCTCCGCCTGTGGGATGTGGCCGGCGAGCAGGAGATCGATCGCGGGCTGACAGTGCGGCAATTGCTGCCCGGGGCGAGTCATCTGTTGCCCTATCCCCTGGTGGCGACCAAACGAGGGCGGTTGTCTTTGGGAGGCGTACGCGTCGGCACCTCGTTTCCCTTCGGCCTGTTTCTCAAGAAGGCCTATTATCCTCTCGAAGGATCAGTGATTGTTTCTCCCGCGATTCAGCCGGTTGAAGACCAGCTCCTTGCAAACGTCATTGCCTTGGGGCATGAGCGCTCGCTTCAGCGAAGAGGGCATGGAAGCGAACTCTATAATCTGCGGCAGTACCACTCGGGCGATGATTCCCGCAACATCCATTGGCTCTCCACGGCGCGCACCTCAAAGCTGATGGTGCGTGAGATGGAAGCGGAAGATCAGCAGCGCGTGACGCTCATCCTCTCTACAACCGCTCCGCAAAGTCATGACACCCTGTTCGAGGAGGCGGTGTCGTTGACGGCCTCTCTGGCCTGGGCACTGACGGCGCGGGGGTATCAAGTGAGGATGATTGTGGGGAAGACCCCGTCTGTGTTTGGTCAAGGCGAGGCCCATCTGATGGGCCTATTGGAATCCTTGGCGCTGTGTGAGCGGGTGGCTCCCGACTCAAACGGGCCGCTCATTCCTGCAGAGGGTGATGACTCGTTGAGTGGCGGAGCCGGTGCGACCATTGCCATTTTGCCTTGGGGGAGACAGGAGCTCTTTTCTTGGGGAGGGCGTCCGGACGTCGTCATTGATGAAACAGCTCTCCGCGCGAGGGCCCATGCCGTTTGATAAGGCCTTACGGCTGACATCGATCTTGCTCGCCTCCGCGGCCTTTATCGGCCTCAGTCTCGGCGCGAGTTTGCCGGAAGGTCTTCTGCTGCTCACCGGATCGACGTTGATCCTCACCCTTCTGCGAACCGTCGGGATCTATCCAGTTGGTCAATTCGTGAATCACATCACGCTCTCGACGAGAGCGTGGAATGTCCTGGTGCTCACAGCTTTTGCGGGATTCTGGGTTGATCTGCTCTGGATGTCGGGTGAGCTGCTGCCGGCGGGCGTGCATTTTCTGTTGCTGCTCATGGTCATCAAGCTTTTCAATTTGGAGAGCCGGAGGGACTACCTCCACCTCTACGCCATCAGCCTGATGGCCATTTTGGCGTCGGCGGCATCGACCACAGATTTGTGGTACCTCCCCGTGTTTCTTGCCTATCTCCTGACGGGAGTCTGGACGCTCGTGCTGTATCAGCTCACAAGAGAATCTGAGGACCGCACGCTGGAGGTTCGGGCTGCGAACTCGGTCGAGTCACCGTCGGCAAGTGGAGCCCGCATTACCCCGCAATTGTTTTGGCTGGCCAATGGCCTGGCTCTGGGAACGTTGTTGTTCACGGTGGTGATCTTCTTCACGATCCCGCGCGTGAGCGCAGGATTCGGCCATACGAGCATGGGGGAAGGCATCCGGACGTCGGGATTTTCAGAAACCGTGGATTTGGGGATGATCGGCCCAATCAAGCGGGATCCGGGAATCGTGATGCGAGTGGAGTTGGCTGAGCGGTCTGGGAAAGCTGAGGACCATTTCTATCTGCGGGGAATGGCCTATGACCGGTACGATGGGCGATCATGGACTACACAGCTGACGAATCGTCGAGCTGTAGCCGAATCATCGCCGGGGACCTTCACGATTAGATCCAGCCAGCCGCGTCTCTCCGGTCAGAGCGGTCCATTGATTCGCCAAACTATCCTGTTGGAGGCATTGGATACAGCGGTGCTGTTTGCGGCTCCGTTCCCTGAGTCGGTCAGCGGGCAGTTTTTCGGGATCCAGTCCGATCCGACCGGGGCGCTCTACCTTCCGTTATCCGCGTCGTCCCGGATCGAGTATACGGTGCTGTCACGCCCCCATTCGGTACAGCCCGCGGATCTGCACCCCCAACCAGTCACATATTCCGAGCCCTTTGCGCGACATTATTTGCAGCTTCCGGACGCCTCTGAGCGCGTGGCCGCCTTGGCCCAAGAGGTGACACAGGCCAAGGCGAGTACGTATGAGAAGGCTCAGGCCATCCAAGATTATCTGTCGAGAAATTTCCGATACAGTCTCGATATTCCGGCCAGCAGCCAGGATCGCCCTCTCGAAGAGTTTCTCTTTTCCCGAAAGACAGGCTATTGCGAGCATTATGCGACCGCCATGGTCGTGATGCTGCGGAGTGTGGGCGTGGCCGCGCGATTAGTCACGGGGTTTTTGGCGACTGAATGGAATGAATACGGCAACTATTATCTGGTGCGTCAACGTGACGCCCATGCCTGGGTCGAAGTGTATTTGCCCCACTCCGGCTGGGTCATGATGGACCCTACTCCAGCCGTGATTGAATCCGTGGTCGATCCAGGGTGGCAGACGTTGAGCCGGATGATGGATAACCTACGGCTCCGATGGAATCGGTTCTTTGTGCAATACAGCGGAGCCGATCAAGTCGCGGTGGTGAGAGGACTCAAGGAGGGCAGTGACGCGGTCCGCCATCACGCGTGGAGTTCGCTCTCGTCACTGCTGGCTCCCGTTGGCGATCGACTGGGTGCGATGGTCCAATCTGCACGTGAGGGAAACCTTCGTCTTGTTCTGAAGTTTCTGGGCCTCGTCGTGATCGGGTTTGGTGCCATGTTCGGCCTGATCCGGGTGTGGCCGTGGGGCAAGAAGAGCCTATCGAAGAAGGTCTCCCCTGATCGGACGGTCATTGCCTCCATGTACGAGAGGGCGATCACGCAGGCCGCTCAATATGGAATTGCCAAGTCTCCCGCCGCCACTCCCCTGGAATTCTTGCAATCCGTCAAAGAACAATGGGCGCAGGCTGGTGAATCGATGGCAATCGTCACGGATCTCTATTGCCGGAGAAGGTTTGGACAGGTTGCATTGACCAAAGAAGAGCTGGACCGCGCTCAGCAGAGCCTTAGCCAATTGATGCACCTTGATCCGCCGGTGGCGTGACTACATTCTAAATTTATGGTTGGCCGGCTGCGGGCTTTAGAGACTTCCAAAAGATTTCAAGGTCTACGTTTCCTCCGGTAATAACCACTCCCACCCGTTTCCCTCTTAACACGGACTCTGCCCGGAGTAATGGGGCTATCGCGACGGCGCTGGAAGGTTCGATCACGAGCTTCATCCGTTCAGAGACGAAGCGCATCGCCGCCACGATTTCCTCTTCGCTCACCAACAAGACATCGGTCAGGTGCTGTCGCAAGATGGGGAGTGTCTTGCTGCCGAGACTTGTCCGGAGCCCATCGGCCAAGGTTTGTGGCGCAGGCATCGGGATGACCTGATTCAATCGGAGAGATTCTTTGGCATCAGCCGCACCGTAAGGCTCACAGGCATATACCCGGAGGGATGGGTTGAGGTGGTGGGTGGCCAGGCAGAGCCCCGACAGCAATCCCCCTCCCCCTATCGGGGCAAGGATGATGTCTAAGTCCGGGACTTGCGAGAAGAGCTCCAGCATGATCGTACCTTGTCCTGCGATGACGTGCGGATCATTGAAGGCATGAATCGGAATGATCTCTCCTTGCTCTGTCATTTCACGTATCGTCGTTTCAGCCAGAGATCGATTCTCTTCAAGATGGAGCTGGGCTCCATATGACGAAATCGCCGCTAACTTCAACGCTGACTCAGGTTTTGGCACGATCACATGGGCGGAGAGGCCAAGCAACTTGGCGGCCAAGGCCAGTCCTTGACCATGGTTTCCGGAAGAGATGGTGGCGACAGTTTTGGAGCGACCGGATGAGAGGACATGGCTGGCAGCATGGTAGGCTCCTCGAAACTTGAAAGAGCCGGTTTTTTGAAACTGCTCGCATTTGAGGAAGACGGATGCCTGTGCCACCGCATCGAGCTGTCGGTTCGATATGACCGGTGTAACGTGGGCGACTCCCCTTAGGATATCAGCCGCCTGGGCAATGGACTCAAATGCTACGTCACTCACCATGGGGAATCCCTGGATTTGCGAATGTAGCCCAATCAGGAAGAAATCGTTCGGGGTACCAGAATATCCAAGAAGAGAATTTGGAGCGGGAAAAGGGATTTGAACCCTCGACCCTCGCCTTGGCAAGGCGATGCTCTACCACTGAGCTATTCCCGCTCGCTAGGGGGCTGACGAAGAGGTGCGATTCTACTGAGGTAGATCTTGGCTGTCAAGCAAGCCAATCAATATATAAAAGATTGTCATGGTCAGGCGAAATATCTGAACGATGGATTTAGAGCTATGGAAGCTAGGAGCTAGCATCACTGGGGGCCGTCTTTTTAATGAGAGATTATAAAAAGACGTAGCCGGATGTTCATTGACCTACGCTAGATCTTTTTTACATGAATCATGCGCATAGATTTAGATGGGAAAACGTCTCGCTCAGCGGATAGAGCGCTACCTTTTGGTATCACCGGACGAATAATCGACGCAACTCATAAGTAGCTGTATTTTTTATATTTATATAGCATAGCTGGCATGGAGATTTTTAAGTGATACTAAAACTACTCATTTCGAAGAAGTGTCTCTTTGTTGATTGGATCGCAGTAAAGTCATTATGTCTATACTTATCAACTAGTTAAAAGCATTGCCCTCCTGTCATCCCATTTCAATTCAATGGTTTGAATATTGCGATAAGGAATGAATCGTTATGCTGGAAAACGTTGAGAAAATAGCGTGGATGGAAGGTTATAGCGCCCTTCGTTGCCAGCTATTTGTTCTCGGGTTTAAGGCGAAATCATCAGAAGGAAGGGGGGTGGTTGGTAAGCGGTTTAAATAGTAGGAAAGGCACGTGGGCTTTTTGAGCCCTCAACTTAGGAGGTGTCACTCATGTTTTTGTCACGTCGGCAATTTTTGAAAGTCTCCGCGGGGACCGTGGCCGCAGTGGCGGTGGCGGATAAAGTCCTGGCGTTGACCGCGCTGCAGCCGGTCATCGAAGTCGGGAACCCGCTGGGCGATTATCCGGACCGGTCGTGGGAGCGCGTCTATCACGATCAATACC